>CATEMS010000027.1 GCA_949507465.1 Flavobacteriaceae bacterium | reverse complement strand
TGAGTGCTTTTACTGATGCATTTTGAATACCGCTCTATTCTAAAATCTATATCATCACCCAATTTTTTTGCTAACAGTAAAGCGTCATACACATCTTCACTGTTTTGAGAGCATATCAAAGCATGTTGAGCGATAGAACGCTCTAGAATGACCTTTGAGGATTGACCTGCCTTCACAGACTCTGTGTAGGCTTTTTTAATATCAAAGGAGACATCCTCGGATTTTGAAAAAGCTGCTCTTAGTTCCTCTGGCATTTCATACACAAAGTAGCTTTCCAGCTCCTCGTCATCCATAAGGTTATCAAGGTAATAGTTTGGTGATCTAAAAATTCGTTGCCAATCTAAATCTGCACCCCAAGGTCCAAAACGATGAAAATTATTTCCAAGATCTATTACATCAAAAGTAGATTTGTCTTTTAAAATACGAGAGCCACGGCCAATCATTTGATAGTAAAGTGTCAAAGATTTGGTAGCCCTATTTAAAATAATGGATTCCACAGTTGGCTCATCAAAACCTGTAGTTAAAATACTTACGGATGTTAAAATAGCATCTGGTGTTACATGAAACCAGTCTAAAATTTCTTTTCTCTGTTTTTTAGTGGCAGTATTGTCTAGGTGTCTTACAGGATATCCCGCATAGTTAAATGCATCATAAACGTATAAAGAGGTGTTGATACCATTGTTAAATATCAGGGTTTTTTTACCCTTTGAATGCTCCTCATAAGCATGCATGAGTTTACTTAGCATGTCATTGGTGGTGTATAAATCTTCAGAAGACTTAACGGTATAATCACCATTGGCACCAATCTCTAGTGAGGTAAGCCCTACATTATAACTGTAGGTATTTGCTCTAGATAAAAATTCATTTTCTATCAAAGCCTCTATGGTCTCTCCTACAATAAGCTCATTGTAGTTATCATTCATTGGGAGTTTGATGTTTGAGCTCAAGGGAGTTGCTGTTACCCCTAGAATAAAAGACTTATCAAAATAGCCAAACAACTTTGTAAATGAATTGTAGTGCGCCTCATCTATAATCACAAGGCCAATGTTACTGATATCAAATTTATCGTCTTGGAGTCTATTGTTTAATGTCTCGACCATGGCAACAAAACAGCTGTATTGATCTTGGTCGTCAAGGTTTGCGGTGCTATTAACCACCTTGTTGATGACCCCAAACTCTGTAAGCATATTAGAGGTTTGGTATAAAAGTTCTATACGGTGTGTCATTATAAGCACCCGCTTGTTATGATTTTTTAGATATTGCCTTACAATCTCAGAGAAAATTACTGTTTTCCCACCACCTGTTGGTAATTGATATAACAAATGATAATCTTGTGGAGCATCATCAAAAGCTTTGAAGATCTTATCAATTGCCCCTTTTTGGTAAGAGTATAAATCCTTACCTGTTTTTGTTTCATCAATACTATTGGTAGTGTCTAAAGTCACAATTATGAAAATTTACGAGAGTTGCAAAATTACGTTCTTTTGTGACTTCTACCATAAGAGTTTATGAGTATTTTTTTACAAAACATATTTTTTCAAAAAATATACACTATCAAACAAGCACAAAAAACTATACGTGTCATTTAAGTTGTTAGACAAAAACTTTTTAATTACACAATTGGTATTTAGGGCCTGTATTTTTTATATTTGAAACTCACTTAAAAAATCTATTATGGGAAGAGCTTTTGAATTTAGAAAAGCTAGAAAAATGAAACGTTGGTCTGCTATGAGCAAAGCTTTTACCAGAATTGGCAAGGACATTGTAATGGCTGTCAAGGAAGCAGGACCAGATCCAGACTCAAATTCTAGATTGCGAGCTGTGATTCAAAACGCCAAGGCTTTAAACATGCCAAAAGACAATATAGAGCGTGCTATAAAACGTGCTAGTGACAAAAGCCTAGGAGATTATAAAGAAGTATTATTTGAGGGATATGCCCAACATGGTATTGCCATATTAATAGAAACCGCTACAGACAACAATACCAGAACTGTTGCAAACGTACGTTCTTATTTTAATAAATGTGACGGGAACATGGGTACCTCTGGATCTGTGGTTTTTATGTTTGACCACCTATGCAATTTTAGAGTAAATGTAGGAGATTTAGACCTTGAAGAATTAGAGTTAGAACTCATAGATTTCGGTGTAGAAGAAATATTTGAAGATGAAGATGGTGTATTAATTTATGCGCCTTTTGAGAGTTTCGGGAGTATTCAAAACTATCTGGAGTCCAATAATATTGAAATTTTGTCCTCAGGCTTTGAGCGCATACCTCAAGTAACTAAAACAATTACCCAAGAACAAAAGGCAGACGTAGAAAAGTTATTAGAAAAATTAGAAGAAGATGATGATGTACAAAATGTATATCACACCATGAAAGAAACCCAAGACTAAAAAATATAGGATTCACTGCTTTTCTAGCTCCAATCTGGCACCTTCCCTTTTATACCTTTAAAAAATTCTTTTAGTTTGGGCTCATCAGCCTTGATGTCTCCGCTAGGATAAAACGCCGGGCTAATTCCCATGATTTTATTCTCATAATCTAAACGTACAGAGATAATGGGTACCTTAGCGGTAAGGGCTAAGAAGTAGTAACCCGTTTTCCAGGAGCTTACTTTTTTACGTGGCCCCTCGGGTGCAATAGCCAACCTAAACTCTTGATGTCTGGAAAATACATTCGCAATTGCCTGAACTTTGTTCTCTGACTTATTTCTATCTAAAGCTGCTCCACCCATCCATCTAAAATACCATCCCCAAGGAGGACTAAATAACTCTTTTTTACCCACAAAATTAATTTGCAATTTTAGTATCCGTCTTACAAGTACAGATAACAGAAAATCCATACTACTGGTATGAGGTGCAACTATTAATACAGATTTTTTTATGGTAGGGTCAAAACCACCCTCTATCTTCCATCCAAGTAGTGTAAAGTAAATAAATTTTGTTAATCCCATGAGGTATAGCTTGGATTGATTTACAAGTCTAGGGTACGGTATCTTTAATAAATAACCCTACTGTTGGTTGTTTTTAAGAATCTTATTTGCTTTTATGAGATCTTCAGGGGTATCAATACCAATACCTTGAAGGCTTGTCTCTGCCATTTTAATGTTTTTTCCATATTCTAAATACCGTATGCATTCAATTTTCTCTGTGGCCTCAAGTGTTCCCATTGGCAATTGATAAAAATCTAAAAGCGCCTGCTTTGTAAAGGCATAAATTCCTTTGTGTTTGTAATAACTTGTTGTTATTTCTTTATCTCTAGGATATGGAATAGGAGCTCTAGAAAAATACTGAGCAAAATTCTCTTTATTTACAATCACCTTTACACAGTTTGGATTATTGATCTCTTCCCAATCTGTGATTTTGACCATCAAGGACGCCAAATCAATTTTTGAGGCATCCTTTTGGTTAAAGACATCCAAAAGGGTCGTCAATACTTGCTTGTTTGTAAAAGGCTCATCGCCTTGTACATTAACAACAATATCTATATCCATTGAGGCTACCGCCTCAGCGATTCGGTCACTACCGCATTGGTGGTTTTTGATACTCATGATGGCCTTACCGCCATGGCTTGTAATTTCATTAAATATCACTTCACTGTCAGTAACTACAAAAACATCCTCAAATAATCCTGTTCCAAGAGTTGCCTGGTAGGTCCGTAAAATTACGGTTTGACCACCTAAATCTTCCATCAATTTTCCAGGAAAACGAGATGCCTGAAAACGTGCCGGTATCATTGCTATAATCTTCATATTACTATCAATCCTACTTTATTAAATTATTAGTGGTGCTGTGTTGGTACTACAAAAATACGGATTAACTCACATTGATGTTTACCATTAGACATCTTGTTCGAAAAAATCTTCTTTAAAACCAATCAAATATAATCTTTCTTGTGCTCTTGTAATTGCTGTATATAACCAACGAAGATAATCTTTGTCTACACCATTGGGCAAATAGGGCTGTTCGACAAAAACGTTTTTCCATTGTCCTCCTTGGCTTTTGTGGCATGTAATAGCGTATGAAAACTTCACTTGTAGGGCATTAAAATATCTATTTTTTTTAACTGCTTGAAATTTTTTGAATTTAGAGCTTTCATGGGCATAATCTTTAATTACTTCTTGATACAGGCGATTAGCATCATCATAAGTTAATGAGGGAGATTCTGAGCTTAGAGTGTTTAAAAGCAATACCGTTTCAAAGGCTTTCATTTTTGGATAATCAGCCAATTGTAATTTTACTTCTGCAAAGCGAAAACCATACAAATCTATAAATTTAAAAATCTCTAATACCTCTACAATATCTCCATTGGCGATAAACCCTGCATCACTCTCACTTGATACCCAGTGGTAATTATTTTTAACAACCATTAATCTATCTCCTGCAGAGAGCTCATCCTCTTGAAATAAAATACGAGTGCGTATACTCTGGTTGTACAAGTTTGCGCGCTTGTTTGATCTTACAATAAGTACTGTATTGTCATTATCTTCATTTGTGTAGTGCTGCTCAAGAGCATCCATAATTTCCATACCATCTTGTGGTTTGACAACATCTGGAAACACTTGGCTAGAAAATTTAAAGCGATCATGAATCCCTTGATTTAATACATCTCTTAATTTAGTTGCATTCCATAAAATACCACTGTCATGCTGCTGGCGCACTACATCATCAAGCTCTATTTCTATAACATGTTTGTTAAATTGATTTTCTAATTTTCGGGCATCCAGGGCAGGACTTACATCAAGTTTTACAGGAGGTAATTGAGCCGTATCACCAATCAGCAGAAGCTTACAGTTATACCCACTGTAGATAAATTGTAGCAAATCATCCAGCAACGAACCATTCTCAAAAAGCTTCGCATCTTGGTTAATATCTGGAATCATTGAGGCTTCATCTACCATAAAGATGGTATTTCTGTGCTTGTTATTTTGTAAGGTAAAACTAACCCCTCCCCCTTTTTTTGGTTTGGGATAGTAAATTTTTCTATGAATAGTAAAGGCTTCTTTACCAGCATAATTACTAATTACCTTAGCAGCTCGTCCTGTTGGTGCTAAAAGCACTGAAGACATTTTTGCTTTACCAAGGTTCTTGACCAGTGTACCGGTGATTGTGGTCTTACCTGTTCCGGCATAACCCTTGAGTAAAAAAACCTCGTTTTTTGTGTCATTTAGCACAAATTTTGACAACAAATGCAAGGCAATATCCTGTTTTGCAGTGGTGTTATGCAGAAAATCGCTTTTCAGTAAACTATAAAATTGTGATGCATCCATAAATGAGCTTTCTTTCAAGCCCTAAAGATGCCATTATTTTTAATAATATACTTTTACCAACAAAAAAAAATTGTAGATTTGCCATAGACAGAATCATTTTAAAAACCAAATTTTTCCTTTACAATGAAATTAATAATACAACTTGCGCTTTGGGTGCTCATTATCTTTTTAGGATGGAAATTATACAGCTCAATCATTGGGCCTGTAGAATTTAATGAAAAGCGTGATGCACGGTATGCTAAGGTTATTAAAAACCTAAAAGACGTTCGTGCTGCAGAATTAGCACACAAAGAAATTATTGGGAAATTTACAGGTAGCTTTGACAGCTTGGTTCGTTTTATTGATACAGCACAATTTGCAAACGTTCAAAGACGTGATACAAGTTATGCAGATGAGAAAAAGAACAAAGCCTATGGCCTTGATCCAAAAACGGGTGGATATATCCTTGAGGTTGTATTGTTAGACACCCTTGGTTTTACAGCAGTTAGAGATTCTATATTTGGAGGTACAGACCGTTATAAAACAATGATGAATTTACCTCTAGAACAAGAAGGTATTACTGGAGTAATTGAGTTAAGAGCTGGTGAGGTTGTGAAAAACAGAAACACCTACTCTGCCTTTGAAGCTAGGGTAAGTAAAAAAATAGTTCTAGAAGGGTTAGATAAAGACCTGATAAATCAAGAACAACAAGTAGTTTCTGTTGAGGGTGTAAATGGCGCCTTTGTTAAAGTAGGATCTCTAGAGGAGATTGACACCTCTGGTAATTGGCCAAAAATATATGACGCAGAGCAAACAAAACAATAATATAGGGTCTATTGCCCACCAAAGCCTGTCCGTTCAATTAGCATTGACCGGACATTCTTTTTTAATAACGCACACCCAAACCAAAGAAGTCTTATTTTTTAGTGAAACAGTTTTTAATCAAGCCACTACACCCCAAGACCTACAGCTTGATTTAAGTCAAAAAATTGAGAATACCCCTGAGCTTAAACATAATTTTGATCAGGTAGAATTAATTCATTGCAACGACATGGTAACCTGTGTGCCTAAATCACTTTTTGACCCTCAAAAAGCTGCAGAGTATTTAAAATTTAACTCCAAAATACTTGCTACAGATTTTATCGCTTATGACCAGATAAAGACCCAAGATATCATTACGGTATATGCACCCTATATCAATATCAACAATCTCTTTTTTGACACCTACGGAGCATTTTCCTACTACCATGCTACAACAAAATTACTGGATGCTGTTTTAAATG
>CATEMS010000026.1 GCA_949507465.1 Flavobacteriaceae bacterium | reverse complement strand
ACTATGGAGGTTGAGACTGAAAAAAAAGTTGAAAAACAAGTGAGAGTAGAAATGAGTTCTGATGATGATCAGCTTTATACAGCTACAGTTACCATAACAACTCAAGAAGATGGATATACAACAAAGGTGGATAAAATATTTACTGGAACCAGAGATGAGGTAGAGGCAAAAATTCAATCTTTAGATGATGTGGGAATAGTACTTAAAACACCTGCTGCTCAAGATACTGAAGACCAAGAAAAGTAATTACTTGGATTTTCAATCATAGAAAAAGGCTATCTTTTTAGATAGCCTTTTTTTTGTATAGAATTTATCTAGGTGAATGGGTTTTTAAAAAAGCCCGTTGATCTCTGCGTCAATTTTACTTATTACTTCCCCAAGGTGTTCTGGGTTTTCAACAAAATCAATGTCATCCACATCCAGAATGATAACCTTTCCTTTATTGTAGGAAGTGATCCAAGCCTCGTAGCGTTCGTTGAGACGGCTGAGGTACTCGATGCTAATTGAGTTTTCATAATCACGTCCACGCTTGTGTATTTGCTTTACTAAATTAGGTATGGAGCTACGCAGGTAAATTAAAAGATCGGGTCCTTTGGTGACACTCTCCATTAAATCAAACAGTGACTTGTAGTTTTCAAAATCTCTGTTGGTCATCAGTCCCATGGCATGAAGATTAGGCGCAAAGATATATGCGTCTTCATAGATGGTTCTGTCTTGTATTACTTTTTGACCACGCTCTCTAATCTCTAAAATTTGACGAAAACGACTGTTTAAAAAATAGATTTGTAGGTTAAAAGACCATCGCTCCATTTCATTGTAAAAGTCATCTAAATAAGGATTGTCTTCCACCTCCTCATAGTGAGGTTTCCACTTGTAGTGTTTTGATAATAAACGTGTAAGAGTGGTTTTTCCTGAACCAATATTTCCTGCTATGGCAACGTGCATACTTCTATTTCTTTGGTTTTTGATCTACAAATGTGTGAACATTTTTGCGATCATAAATATACAAGAAATCTTCAAACACTTGCAAGTCTTGTATGCTTATTTGAGCAGTTTTTATAGATAACAGATTGGGGACACCTTCAATTATTTCATAGATCAAATTATCTCTAACTACCATGACCCTTCCCTTATGTGTCATTACTTTTTCACCCCCTAGAAACGGAACAGTCTCTACAATGCCCCCAAAGACCGTGTATGTTTTTATAGCCGTTGGGGTGAGAACGTAGTTGTAATTAAAATCACTGGCTTGATCTGTTATGATTTCAGCAATAGGTAAAGAGATGCTATTTTTTGAATTATTTCTGTAATTTAATAATTCTAATTGTTGAGTATCTGCATTGAAAAGCCACAACTTATTTCCCCCTGCATTGCTTACACTACTAATATTAGCTACATCTGTTAAATAATTAAAGTTAATTTGTTCAATTAAGGAGAGTTTGTTGTCTAATAAAATTGCTGTATTGGTTTGTGCATAAAAGACAACTACATTAAAAGGATTGATAATATCTACACTGGTAATATTTCCTAATTGAAAATCTGTAAACTCATAAACCATCGATGCATTTTCTTTTCTTAGGACCATATCTGTTACTGTATATAGATGATCATAGCTGTCATACCCAATAAACTTATTCACAGATAAAGGAATTTGAGAGGTCTTATGATATGTTTGCCCAAAAGCAGTTTGCACACATAATAGCATAATAAAAACAATACACTTCATAACACTAATGTACAAAAAAGCCTCGTTATTTATAGCGAGGCTTTTTTTAAATTACTAGTTAACATCTTATCCCAAAAATGGGTATGTGTAATCTGTAGGTGTTACAAACGTTTCTTTTACCATTCTAGGAGAACACCATCTGTAGAGGTTTAACTTGCTACCTGCTTTGTCATTAGTTCCACTAGCGCGAGCACCTCCAAAGGGTTGCTGTCCTACAACAGCTCCCGTAGGCTTGTCATTGATGTAAAAGTTACCTGCTGCATTTTCTAATATTTTAACACCGACCTCTAAGGCGTAACGATCTTCACTAAAAATAGCTCCCGTGAGGGCATACTCACTTGTTTGATCTACAAGGTGAAGTGTTTGTTCCCAGGCTTCATCTTCAAAAACATATATTGTAACTACAGGCCCAAAAAGCTCTGTGCACATGGTTGTATATTTTGGGTCATTGGTTTTGATAACAGTAGGCTCAATGAAATACCCTTTGCTTTTATCATAACCACCACCAGCGATGATTTCTGCGCTACTATCTTTCTTTGCTTGGTCAATAAAACCTGCGAGTTTATCAAAAGATCCTTCGTGTATGACAGCGGTGATAAAGTTGCTCATATCCTCTGGAGATCCCATTTTAAAAGTTTCCATCTGTGCTTTGAGATGTTTCTGGGAAGCTGCCCAGATACTTTTAGAAATATATACTCTACTAGCTGCACTACATTTTTGACCTTGAAATTCAAAAGCGCCTCTTGTGATGGCAGTAGCAACCTGTGCAGGATTTGATGATTTGTGGGCAATGATAAAATCTTTACCGCCAGTCTCTCCAACAATGCGTGGATAGGTTTTATAGTTGTGTATGTTTGCTCCAATTTTTTTCCACAACTCTTTGAAAATAAAAGTAGAGCCCGTGAAATGAAGCCCACTGAAATCTGGACTATCCAGCACTGTATCTGTTATCATTTCGGGATCACCCATAACCATTTGTATCACCCCTGGAGGTACTCCAGCTTCTTTAAATACATCTAGAACTATCTTGGCAGAAAATATTTGACTGTCACTAGGTTTCCAGACTACAACATTACCCATCATTGCAGCACTTGCAGGTAAATTGGCTGCAATAGCTGTAAAGTTGAATGGTGTAATTGCATATACAAATCCCTCTAGTGGTCTGTACTCAAGACGGTTCCAAACATCACTTGTTGATGCTGGTTGCTCCGCATACATTTGAGTCATGTATTGTACATTAAACCGCAAGAAATCTATTAGCTCACAAGATGCGTCAATTTCAGCTTGATGAATAGTTTTAGATTGTGCGAGCATAGTTGCAGCGTTTATTTTGGACCTGTAGGGTCCTGCAATAAGTTCTGCAGCGCGTAAAAATATTGCAGCACGTTGCTCCCATGGCATTTGAGACCATAATTTACGAGCCTCTAAAGCGGTTGAAATAGCTTCTTCAATGTGTTTTTTCTCAGCCCTATGGTAGGTTCCCAAAATATGTTTATGATCATGAGGAGGAGACATAGTTGCCGTATCCCCAGTGGTAACCTCTTTTCCATTGATATACATTGGCACATCAATGGTAGTATTGTACATCTGAGTATATGTTGTAGCAACAGCTGCTCGTTCTGGAGTTCCTGGAGCGTATGTTTTTACGGGTTCGTTAACAGCAACTGGAACTTTATAAAATCCTTTTCCCATGGTGAGTTTGTTTAAGCAATTGCACAGCAATTGATGGTTAATTAAAGACAAAATTTTGAATTGCGAAGATACAAAAATTATAGACCTACATGGGCCCTTATTACAGCAGGTTTTCCAATAGTGGGGTGTCCCTAATTTATGTTTTATAGATTAAAAATAGCAGGCGTTTTTCTTGTCAGTAGGCATCGGTATTTGTGAATTCTTTTCAAGACAAGGTTTATCCTTTGACTACATGAGTTTTAAGGATACCTATAAAGATACCAGGCTGTCTATCAAGTCTAAAGTCTTAACTATAGGGGGTAGAAAAATAAAACTGGCAAGTACATTTTCTGGATTAATTCATAGAAAAAGGAGCACTTAACTTAAAGTTTGGGATACTTACTTTAAATCTTTCGGTAGAGGTAAAATTTACCATTTCATAATAACCGCTCATAGATCCAAAAGGGCTTAATAATACACATCCACTATTATAGGTGTGTGAAGCTCCTGGCTTTATTACTGGTTTTTTACCCACAACACCTTCTCCAAAAACCATATCAATATCGTTCAAGGCGTCTTTTATTTTCCAGTGGCGAGATTTGAGTTGTACGATATCCTTACTGTTGTTCTCAATGCGTATGATATAAGAAAATGCATACTGCTGCTTTCCGTTAGAAACAAAGACATCCTCAAAACGAGTTTTGATAGAAACTTTGATGCCTTGGGTAACTTTTTGAGTCATTTAGTTGTATGAAATAAGTAGTTTTATTTGTTAACTACTTAAAAATACAAATTTTATAAGTGTCAATACAATTAATTAGTCAAGGAGCTATTAAACCTAGATTAAATGCAATTATCTCGGAGATGTTCTTTAGTTTTTTAAGGCAAATAGTGATTCATTTTTCGATACAAATTCTTCACATGTTTTAAAGAAGTTGATAATATCCTTGTCTTGGTTTGTTGCGTTAATGGTTACAAGGCGTACAAATTCTGTTTCTCTAAAAATTCCAAAACCTACCATCGCTTCTGCATTTTCATATAACAAGGTGCACAAATCTTGGGCTTTAATTCCTTTGTAATTGTAGCAAACAGAGATCGAGTCATCAAAACTATAAAGGGTGTAGTCTGGATGGTTTCTTATGTAATTTCTGGCTACTTCTGCCAAATGAAATTGCTGATCTACAATTTTTTCAAGCCCTAGGGTTCCTACAGATTTCCAAAGCGTCCAAAATTTTAATGCGTCGTTTCTTCTACCGCACTGAATAGATGTTTTACCAAGATTGTAATCATCGCCATCTGTTTGATAAAGATAGGTTGCATCATTACTAAAACTATCGTGTAAGTATTTTTTATGCTTTGTAAGTATAATCGAACAGGTGAGAGGTGTTCCTATCATTTTATGAGCATTGTAGCTAAAAGAATCTGTATGTTCTATCCCCTCAACCAGATGCTTGTATTTTTTGCTAAAAATAACACTGCCGCAGTACGCTCCATCTACATGGAGCCAAAGGTGATGTTCTTTACAGATTTTGGATAATGGTGTTATCTGGTCAAAGGCTCCTAGTACTGTTGTTCCAGCTGTAGCATTCACAAAAAACGGTTGCAAACCAAGGGAGATATCCTCAGTGATTTTAGCGCTCAAGTCTGTAGGGTCCATTTGCCCAAACTCATTGGTGGCAACATACCTAACTTGTTCACGTCCAATACCAATAAATGCCGCATTTTTTGAGGTAGAGTAATGAGACTCTACAGAGGTGTAAGCGGTCATTTTTTGTAACACTCCTTGGTATTTAATAGAGTCATTGTGGGCATCTCGAGCCATTAAAATTGCCATGAAATTACTCATAGACCCACCAGGGGCAAAGGTTCCATCTGCCTCTTTTCCATAACCAATCAAATCACAGGATTTACGTAAAATTTCTTTTTCAATTCCTACTTGTGGTCCAGCCACCTTAAAGGTATACATGCTATTGTTGAGCAATACTGCCAATAAATCACCTAAGGTAGCTTTTGGGTTTCTGCCACCAAATAACTGGTTAAAAAATAAATTTGTTGCGGTGCGGGGTGTATTTAAAACAAGTTTTTCAAGCGCGTTTTCAAAAAAAGCGTCTTCTGCGGGTTGTTCTTCCAGAGATAAGGGTAAGATTTTGAATAGTTCCTCTGAAGGAATTGGGGTGGTTACAGGCTCTTTTTGTTCAGCTTGTGTTAGTTTTTCGGCTAGTTTTTGAAACAGTAAAAGTTCTTTCTGCATGTGAAGGTCTTATTTTACCGCAAATATAAGGTAAAAAGACACCTTAAGGGGTTCAAAAAATATATGATTTACAAGTTTTTGATCCTTACACTTTTCCTATCCCTGCAAATGGAAACGTTAATTTTTTTAATTGTTTGATATTTTACTTGAATTAGCAACCCCTTTTCCAAGAAGTCTATCAAACCTAGATCCTGGAGCTCTATAATATACCAGGACTGTGTATTGGTTTTCTGTTTGCCAGAAATTACCACTTATTGGTCCTTGCTCCACACTGCCATCTCTATTGACCATTACGTATTTGTAATTGTAGAACCCTTGCTTGAAAAGTCTTGCATTTTGGTAAGTATCTGTTTTTTCGTTGTAACGCATGTAGGTGGTCTGGTCTATGGTCCAGTTGTTAAAATTACCATAGATGTGTATCTCTTTATCACCCAAAGATCCAAAATGCTGGAGGTTAAAATGCATCAAAACATAGTCTGCCTCTATATTTTGATTCTGGGTTGCATACAGGTTTCTAACCTGAAAGTTACCATTGATATCGGGGTTATATGTGTAGGGTCTTACGCTTCTGTCAATGTCTGTGAATAGGAAATTTTCATAGACATCATTGAGTGCTACAGATCTCACTCCACTTGTTGAAGATCTCAGGTCTTTGTTGTCAAAAAATAAAAATTCATTGCCACCCCAAAATGCTGCTTGTTGATCATACCTGTAAATAAGCTCAGAGCCAATGGTATATTGTGGTTTTAAATTTGTGATGGCAGTTTTTAAATTATTGTTTTGAAAAACAATTGTTTTTACATTTTGTTTGGGGTTAATTAAAAGAAGATTAGGAGAGTTTATTTTGAATTGAACCACTTGTTGTTGGTCAATGGTTTTGATTTTCCTTGATCTTTTGATTTCTACCTCCACACCTAAAAGGCGTTCTAAAACCATAAATTTTCTTGAAAATACTATTTCGCCGTAGTCATTGAAAATTCGCAATAAGTAATTTCCACTTTTTTTAATAGCACGGGTTTCTCTATTAGGAATACTGAGCTTATAATTTGAATAAAGTTGAAGAGTATTAAAGCTATTTTCATAGGTCTCTATTCGCACATCATCAAACCCATCTAGATATTCTCCTTTTGATAAATCACTAGGGGTCCAGTCAAAATTAAAATGCTCAATGGTGTAAAAGTAATCTGCTTCATTTCCTATAATATCATCAAAAGAAAGATGCAATTTTTGACCCAATTCTATCACTGGCAATGTGTTTTGTGATGAAGATCCTTTTAATTCAATGGTTCTAATGTATTCTGGTTCAACGGTTTGTTTTACTTGAGCAACTCCTTTAGGAATTTGACTTAAAAACAAACAAAATAAGAGGGTAATGATGCGCATGATTTGATGATATATTCTCTAAATATAAACAAATTTTATGCCTTAAAATTGCATCCTATTTGTATGGAATAATAAAGAGATAAAAATATCGTAATTAATTGGAAAATTGCTCTTTTAATTCTTAAATTTGCGTTCTTAAAAAGACACTCTAATGTAGTGTTTTTTACAAGAAAAAATAAGTCAATTTTAACACGACTATCCTATGTCCAAAGACATTAAGATTAAAAAGGGTCTTTCTATCCGCCTAAAGGGTGAGGCAATCAAATCACTCTCAAACGCACCGCGTTCTCGCACCTTTACCATTCGCCCTTCAGATTTCCACTTATTTACACCAAAATTGGTTAAAAAAGAAGGAGAGAAACTCCTAGCTGGAGAAACGTTGTTTTACAGCAAAGAAAACCAAGCCATAACTTTTTCGTCACCGGTGAGCGGTACGCTTACTGAAATTGAAAGAGGTCCAAAAAGAGTAATTACAGCCATTACCATTGAAGCAGATCAGAAAGATACTTTTATGGATTATGGAGTTAAATCTCCAGAAAGCCTTTCCTCTCATGAAATCAAAAACCACCTGCTAGCAACTGGGTGTTGGCCGTTTATCAAGCAGCGACCTTATGATGTCATTGCAAATCCAAACAATAAACCAAAGGCCATCTTTATATCTGGACTAGCCACTGGAGCCCTACAAGCAGATCTTGATTTTGTTTTACAAGGAAAAGAAAAAGAGGTACAAACTGCCATCACAGCTTTGAGTACATTAACAGGGGGTCCAATCCACCTAACGGTTGCAAAAGATAGCGTATCTATGTTATCTAAGTTGAGTCATGTTGTTTTGCACAAAACAAATGTATTGCACCCTGCAGGAAATGTAGGGACACAAATAAACAAGATAGATCCAATTAATAAAGGAGAAATTGTTTGGACCATAGCTGCCCAAGATTTGGTTATTATTGGAGAATTATTTTTAACAGGAAAGTACAATGCAGAGCGCATAGTTGCACTGGCTGGATCTTGTGTAAAGACTCCAAAATATTACAAAACTAGAATTGGTAGCGAGGTGGCTACTATGCTTTATGACTCTGGGTTAAATCAAGAGAATGTTCGTGTTATAAGCGGCGGTGTGTTAAGTGGAGATACAATTTCTCCAAAGCTACATCTTGGTTTCTACCACAATGCTGTTACAGTAATTCCTGAAGGTGATGATTACGAGTTTTTTGGCTGGAACAAGCCTGTGTTCAATAAAATTTCTCCATCAAGAGCACTTACTTTTTCTTGGATGCAGCCCAAAAAAGAGTTTGAATTAAATACCAATACCAATGGGGAGCATCGTGCTTTTGTTGTAACTGGAAATTACGAAGAGGTATTTCCTCTAGATATATACCCCTTACAAATTTTAAAAGCTTGTATGGTTAAAGATCTGGATGCCATGGAGGCTTTAGGAATGTATGAGGTGGCACCAGAGGATTTCGCCTTGACAGAATTTGTATGTGTTTCAAAGCAGCCCCATCAACAAATCATAAGAGAAGGATTAGACTTAATGTATAAAGAAATAGGATAAGTTATGGGTTTAAAACAGAATTTACATACCTTAAAGATGAAGTACAAAGGTACCAAGATGGCTCCTGCGTTTAACGCGTTCCATACCTTTTTGTACTTGCCCAATGAGACTACTCATAATGGTACTCACATCAAGGCAGCTGATGATTTAAAACGCACCATGAACATGGTGATCATGTCTTTGGTCCCTTGTTTATTGTTCGGGATTTTTAATGCAGGGTATCAATACAATCTTCAAACTGCAGAGGTGACAAATGCACTTAGTTTTTTTAGCACAGAGTTTTGGAACTTTTCAAACTTCACAATCGGCGCCTGGAAGGTTCTACCCCTTGTAGTAGTGTCCTACGGTGTTGGGCTTATTGTAGAATTTATTTTTGCTGTTATAAAAGGTCATGAAGTAGAAGAAGGATATTTGGTAACAGGAATGCTCGTGCCTTTAATTGTTCCTGTAGATATTCCGCTGTGGATGTTATCTATAGCAGTGATTTTTGGCGTTGTGATCGGAAAAGAGGTGTTTGGCGGTACTGGAATGAATATTTTAAATCCTGCCCTTACCATCAGAGCATTTTTATTCTTTGCCTATCCAACATGGATGTCTGGAGATAAGGTATGGGTTACTGGAGCAGTAGATACTATTGGACAGCCTGATGCTATTTCTGGAGAAACCATATTAGGTAGTCTGGCCCAAAATAATGGGTTTGGAGACTGGAGTTTAATGGATCAATTTTTAGGATTCATTCCTGGTTCTGTCGGAGAAACCTCAAAGCTGCTCATTATAGTAGGAGCACTTATTTTAATTCTTTCTAAAATTGGTAGTTGGAGGATTATACTAAGCACACTCATGGGAGCTCTTTGCATGGGGCTCATATTCAATGGTGTTGTAAACGCAGGATGGGTCACAGAGAGTTCAAAATTCTTTGGTCTAATGAGTGTTGACTTTTGGCAGCATTTATTTATTGGTAGTATTTTATTTGGTGCAGTATACATGGCAACAGACCCAGTTACAGCATCACAAACCAATAAAGGAAAGTGGATATACGGGTTTTTAATAGGGTTTATATCAATAATGATACGCGTGTTTAATCCAGCCTACCCTGAGGGAGTATTTCTAGCTATATTACTAATGAATGTATTTGCGCCAACTATAGATCACTACGTGTTGGAAGGAAATATCAAGAAAAGAGCCAAACGTTTAAAACTTAAAACAGCTTAATTATGGCAGTTAATAAAGATAAAAATAGTTACACAATGATTTTTGCCGTTATCATGGTACTTGTTGTGGGTACCCTTTTGGCAGGATTTTCAAGTGGATTGAAGCCTACGATTAAGGCAAACGAAAAATTTGAAAAACAACAAAATATCCTGTATGCAATGGGTGTTAATAATAACACAGGTGCAGGTGATGTGGCTTTCATACCTACTGATAGAGTAGCAGATGAGTTTAAAACCTACATCAAAGAGCAGCTTGTTATTGAGGGTGAAACCGCATCAAAAAATGACAAGGCCTACTTAATTGATGTTAAAAAGGAAGGTACAAAGGCCAAAAAAGACGGCTATCAAAGAAAGCTTCCATTGTTTATTGGTGAAAAACAAGGAAAAGAATTATACATCATGCCTGTTAGAGGAAAAGGGCTTTGGGATGCAATTTGGGGCTTTGTAGCTGTAGATAAAAGCATGACCGTACAAGGGGTCTATTTTGATCATAAGGGAGAGACACCAGGGTTGGGTGCAGAAATCAAACAACGTTATTTCATGGATGATTTTATTGGAGAAAAACTTTTGGATGGAGCAAACTTTAAGGGTATTAAAGTTGCCAAAGGAAACAATGACCCAAAGAACATGATCAAGGACGATTATGAGGTAGATGCACTAGCAGGAGCAACTATTACAGGTGATGGTGTTTCTGCAATGCTTAAAAAGGATATTGCAATGTACGTGCCTTACTTTAAATCAATAAATAACTAAAAAGATGGGATTACTTTCAAAAAAAGACACGCGGCTAATTTTAGACCCACTTACGGATGATAATCCAATAACCATACAGGTATTGGGTATTTGTTCTGCCTTGGCCATCACAGCGCAATTAAAGCCATCTATAGTAATGGCAGTGTCTGTAATTTTTGTATTGGGTCTTGGAAATGTAGTTATTTCACTCATGCGGAATATCATCCCTTCAAAAATTAGAATTATCGTTCAGCTAATTGTTGTTGCAACTCTTGTAATTATTGTAGATCAGGTATTAAAAGCCTTTGCTTACGAACTTAGTAAGGAGCTGTCTGTTTTTATTGGTTTGATCATTACCAATTGTATCATTATGGGACGTTTTGAGGCATTTGCCTTGGGTAATGGACCTTGGAAATCTTTCTTAGATGGAGTAGGTAATGCTTTGGGTTACGGAGTAATACTAATTATTGTAGGTTTCTTTAGAGAACTTT
>CATEMS010000025.1 GCA_949507465.1 Flavobacteriaceae bacterium | reverse complement strand
CTTTGGTAAAATCAATATCCTGTTTTAGAAAACCTATAGACACGTCTTTATCCATGGCAATAGCACCTTGGTCATACTCTTGTTCTCCAGAAATAATTTTTAGTAGGGTAGATTTTCCAGCGCCATTTTTACCCACAAGCCCCACCCGGGTCCCGCCAGATAGTTGAAATGTTATATTTTCAAACAAATAAGTTCCTTGAAAAGAAACAGATAGATTGTGTATATTAAGCATAGTTTATTTTGATAACATCTAAAAAGAAATACACTATTTGAATTTGCAAAGATGCTTATTTTTGTAGTGCAAAAAAAACAAAATTGGCGCAATGAAAGGGAATAAAATATACAGCATTTTTACGGGTAAATGTCCCGTTTGTCATAGCGGTGATATGTATAAATACAAAACAGCATACAGCATTTCTAAAAGCCTGAAAATGCATGAGTATTGCCCACATTGTAAGACCAAATTTAAAATAGAGCCTTCGTTTTTCTATGGGGCTATGTATGTAAGCTACGCCGTTGGTGTAGCAGTTGCAGTGGCAGCCTTTACCATTGCATATGGCATGATAAGCCTTGGCCCAAAAGCCTCTTTTGTGGCCATTTTAATAACCCTTCTTGTGTTGTCTCCTCTGATCACAAGAGTATCAAGAAACATTTGGATAAATTTTTTCTTTTCTTTTGACAAGGGCAAGGTCTAAAAATTAGAGATCGGAAGCCAACAGCACCCTATGCAAATCTTTGAATGTCTATAGGCTCAGGAATCTGAACATCGTTTTCTAAATAATCATAAAGATGCCCAGCAAGCCCGGGAGCCATTGTGAGTCCTCGGGTGCCCAAACCGTTTAAAAAAGAAACGCTCTTTGAATTTTGCAAGCAACCAACAAGTGGTTTTCTATCTTTTACCGTTGGGCGTATGCCAGTAACTTGATCTACAACGCTAAAATCACAAGAAATCATTTTGCTGAGTTTTGCTGAAATTTCCTCGCAGGCCACTAAGGTCGTGTTGGTAGAATAATCATCACGGCCGTAACTAGCCCCTACCTTATATAAATCATCTCCCAGGGGGATAACCATTACAGGACCCTTTAAAATAGTCTGACTTTGCAACCCCGGAGCCTTTATGATGATGTATTCTCCTTTATTACCAACAAAAACCTTTTTCCCTTTTGGCGATACATCTAGGGTAAAATAAGGATTGTGCACTACCCCAGAGCCTTCTGCAAAAACAATTCTTGTTGCCTTTACATCTTTGTATTGCACAAATGATTTACTAACAATTAGCCCCTGGTAATCAAACTGGTCTTTGATGTACAAATCCTGGTTTTCTAAAAAGTCTTGGTAGGTTTTCAGTAAAGCATAAGGCCTCATGATCTGGGCCTGTGTTACAGCTCCCAAACCAAAGGAAGCATTAATGGCAGTGTTTTTGTTTTTTAAAATCTCGGGAGATAAAAACCTAGACAAGATTTCTTTATCACAGGCCACCATCCAGTTATTTTGCTCCTCAACACTTGCTAAGATTCTGTGAATGGCCACCCCAGAGAGTACCTGTTGGCCAATATCCCTAGCCAAAGATTCATAAAAGGGTGCGGCTTTTAAAACAAACTCTACCGTATTCCAGGCCGGGGTAAAACGTTTTAAAACCGTTGGGTTTAAAACACCTCCAGATACTTTTGTAGCGCCTTGTTTAGGGTTGTCAATAACCACAAAAGATTTGCCCTTATCACGCAAGGTTTTAGAGAACACAAGCCCTGCTATACCCATACCCACTATTATGTAATCAACATGTTTCACAATGTAAAGATACTAGTATAGGCCATAAAAAAAACCAAAAACAATAGTTTCGGTTTTTTTAATATCTATGTGCTGTACATTCTTTATTGATAGGCCACCACAGCATCAATGGGTCCAACCTGAGCGTTGTAGGCAAGGTTATCTGCAGAGACATACATGCCAATTAATGTTAGGTTTTCCTTGACATAATCTGCAGGGATTGTAGTGTTGTAGGTAACGGAGTATTCTTCAAGGGCTCCAGCTGCGGCAATATCATCTCCAAGAGGTGCAGATAAAGACTCGCGCAAGGTGTGGTTATGCTCAAAGTTTGGAATTGGGTTTCCTAAACCAAAATAAGGACTCGTTGGATCTTCATTGTAATAGTTTTCTTGATCGTATAAAATTCCATCTTCAAGCAAATACACCACTAGTTTATCTCCAGGGTTTATCCCAGTTTCAGAAACCACATTTACCTGTGTAATTAATTGATCACCATCTAAGGTAGAGGTAAAAGAAACAGCAGAGGTGGTAGTAGCGCCTGCATTTTCTAGAGCGTCTGAGATGAAATAAGGTGCAAACCAAAATTGTGACCTATCTATGCGTGCTTGTGGTAACCCGTCTATCTCAAAGGCATCTCTTAGAATTTCAACATTATCAAAATGCATGGGGTCTGGATTAGAATTTGCAGTAATATGGATGGCTACAATTGCTAAATCATCACTCTCTAGTGCTGCCTCTTCAATAGCAGCAGCTACACTCGGGCAAAAGCCGCACCAAGTACCTGTGTAATCCTCCAAAACCACTTTACGTTTTGGGATAATTACACTAAAATTTTCTGGTGTTGTAGAAACCTCCACCCCATCCTCTACATAGGTAGCATAGGCCACAAAATCACCCACCTGGCTGGAGGAAAACACATTTGAGTCAATAGCTTGTCCATCTACATAAAATTGAGCTTGTTGGGTTACATCAACCCCCTGCTGCGATATTACAGTAAAGGGTATTTCTTGGTTTCTAAGAGATGTGGGCCTTACAAAATTTTGGACGGTAATCTCAGTAGTTTCTTGACCTAGAGGAATGTTTTCTTCTGTCCTACTACAGGATACAAAAAGTAACACAGCCATTAAAAAAGTGCTTGTTGAAAGTAAAATTTTCTTTTTCATCTTTTTTTTTTCATTACAAATATAATAGAATAAATCCCCAACCTATATTTTGTTAAGTGCCAAATTATCACATATCTCTCATAAATCTGTAAAATATTGCCTAATATTGCTCAAAAAATTAAACGAATGAAAATGAAAAATCTTACAATAATTGTTAGCTTATTTTTCTCAGTAGCCCTTATGGCACAACAAGAACTTCCTACTGTGGAGCTAACAACTCTGAAAGGGGAGCCAACAAGTATCCAAAAAACAGCCAACAAAGACGGGGTAACCATAGTCTCTCTATGGGCCACTTGGTGTGTACCCTGTATTAAAGAACTGGATGCCATTAGTGATATTTACCAAGATTGGATTGAAGAAACTGGTGTTTCTCTCATCGCAGTATCTGTAGATGATAGCAGAACGGTTAGAAGAGTAAAATCACTCATAAACGGAAAAGGATGGGAGTATGAAATTCTTTTAGATACAAACAATGATTTAAAAAGAGCCTTAGGCGCCTCCTCTATACCACTGACCATTGTTATTAAAGATAATAAAATTGTCTATAGACACTCAGGATACAGTCCTGGGGCAGAATATGAATTGTATGAAGAAGTAAAAAAGTATACTTTAAAATAAAAGTCTCACACAGGCTTACCATAATCGCATAAAATTTCAACATTTATGAAATATTTACTCCTTGCAATCGCAATTTTAACTACCACCTTATCTTTTTCACAGACTACAGAAGAGGGATATTTCTTTGGCGGTTTTGAATCAAACTCACAGTGGCTCTTGTATGACAAAGGACTTAATTTTGAGCAACCAAACGATGCTTTTAGAGCAAACAACTATTTGCAACTCTCCTATGCTTATAAAAATTTTACAGCTGGGGTGCAATATGAATCATACCTTCCAGATGCCCTTTTGGGATACTCTACCGCTTTTTCAAACGGCAACGGTGTAGCTACGTATTATCTCAATTATAAAAATGAGAAAGTAGATGTTACGGGTGGTTATTTTTATGATCAGTTTGGTAGTGGTCTTATTTTTCGTTCTTGGGAAGAAAGACAACTGGGTATCAATAATGCCATTAAAGGGGTAAGAATTAAGTACAACCCCACAGATTATCTTGACTTCACAGCCCTTTATGGACAGCAAAGAATTGGGTTTGAACTCTCAGAAGGCGTCCTTCAAGGTTTTGACGCCAACATTGACATTAGCCGAGGATTATCCATAGAGAATATTGATATAAAAATGGGGGCTAGTTATGTAGGAAGATACCAAGATGTAGGAACCCAGCTTGAGTTACCAAGCAACGTAAATGTTGTGGGAGGAAGGCTAGATGTTGTAAAAGGCAATTTTTATGGCGCCCTTGAAGTAGCCTCAAAATCAAAAGACGCCTTGTTTTTTGAGGGTCAATTAGTTTCACCAAAACTATATGACGGGACAGCACTTCAATTAAATGTAGGGTATGGACAAAAAGGATTAGGAATCAATGGTACTTTTAGAAGGTTAGAGAATTTTAACTTCTTTGCAGATAGACAAGCAGCTGGCAATCAATTTAACGACCAAGTGGTAAATTATCTTCCAGGACTTACCAAACAACAAGATTATTTACTTACCAATATTTATGTTTACAACCCACAACCAGCCCTTGTAATAGAAAATGCAGAACAGCGCGCCGGAGAACTAGGAGGGCAAATAGATCTGTATTACTCTATCAAAAAAGGAACACCACTGGGAGGAAAATATGGCACTAAAATAGCAGCAAACTTTGCTTATTTTGGCGGATTGGATGCAGAGTATAACATAGATAACAGATTTTACAAAGCAAAGTTTCTAGGGTCTGGAGATAGGTTTTACAGAGATATTAATATGGAGGTAAAGAAAAAATGGTCTAAGACCTTTAGCACGGTATTTACCTACCAAAATGTATTTATCGACAAATCTATTGCCCTTGGTGGCTTTTTAGGTACTCAAGGAGAAATTAGGTCTAACGTAGGTGTTGTAGAGGGCACCTATAAACTAGAGGCCGGAAAATCAATACGAGCCGTAGGGCAACACCTTTGGACCAAGCAAGATCAAAAAAATTGGATGGCCTTCGTACTTGAGTACAATTTCAATTCAAACTGGGCAGTATATGCTTATGACAACTGGAATTACAGAGCGATGGGATATGATGGAGAAGATTCTCAAACTCATTACTACAGCCTTGGAGGTAGTTATACCAAAGGCACCTCTCGCGTATCTATGAATTATGGAAGACAACGTGGGGGCCTTATTTGTGTTGGGGGTGTATGTAGGTTTGTGCCAGAGAGCAATGGGGTGAGCGCAACGGTAAACATAGCATTTTAAAAAAACTATCGTTATAAAAAAAGGGCCAATGAAAAATCATTGGCCCTTTTTTTGGTACTTAATTATGTGTTATTTTTTGACAATTTTAATTGTCTTAGACGCGTTTTGATCGTTTACAACCCTGACAAAGTACATCCCAGCAGGTAAATCTCCCATAGGCATTCTATTTGTTTGTGTATTGATTCGCTTCTTTTTTACGCTTCTTCCTCTTTTGTTGTAGATTGTTAAGGTGTAACTCTCAGAGGATCTTGACTCTAAATAATCACCCACTAGAGTAGATGAAAGGTTAAAGTCTGAAAACCCGTTATCAGCAACCCCAAGCGTGGGATCAAACCTGTAGGTGATTAAAAAATCATTTCCAAGCTCGGTAGTACCAGCTTGATCTGTTTGGTAGAATCTAAAGTTAAAATCCATTGGACTGTCGTTGTCCAAAGAGTTGACTAGATGATTTCCTGGGGGTGTTTGTGAACCCGCATCTATAAACACACTACCATTGTTTGGGAATTTTTGACCCACAACAATATCTGTATAACAAAGGCCAAAACAAATTTCAAAAGAAGATCCATCTGCATTCACTGCGCTAACAAGTTCTGCTTTCATAAAAATTGGTTCAGCATTTTGGTTAGCAACAAAAAACTCATAATAGCCTGCAGGGTCACCCACTTGTCCTTGACCAAAATTAACTACAGTACCACTTTCAACAGACATTCCATCAATGTCTAAAAATGTAAATTGTGCATTTGCTGAGCTTACAGCTATACACAGAGCGAATAATAAATGTTTGAATTTCATATTTTTTTTGTTGTAAATATATAAAGAATCTTTAAACTTAAATATAAATCTGTTTTGTTGACAGCTCTGTATGAAAATTTTAACGTTTTAAACCTAGGAAATAATGAAATTGTTTTTACTTTTAAAAAAAATGAAAAAGAAAATTTATTTAGGCACATTGATGTCCTTTTTTGGGCTTTGTGCTTTTGCTCAAACAATAGTGAGCACAACCCCAGAGAATCGAAAAGTTATATTAGAAGAATTTACTGGTATTAATTGTACGTTTTGCCCTCAGGGACACGCTATTGCTCAAAACATACAAAATAACAACCAAGGAGATGTTTTCTTGATAAACATCCACTCAGGTTCATTCGCAAATCCAAACGGAAGCCAACCAGATTTTAGAACCCAATGGGGGCAAGCCATTGATAATCAAAGTGGCCTGATAGGATATCCTGCTGGCACTGTAAATCGTCAAAACTTCCCCGGCCAAGAACAAGGTAACAATGGTACCACAGCTCTTTCTAGAGGGCAATGGGCAGGAGCTGCTAACGCTGTTCTTGGAGAAAACTCTTATGCAAATACTGCGGTTAATGCAGTGGTAGATGTACAAACAAGAATAATGACTGTTGATGTAGAGGCCTTCTATACAGATAACAGCCCAGTTGCGACCAATAAATTTAATGTTGCCGTTTTACAAAACAATACACTTGGTCCTCAAGTAGGTGGTAATATGGGTAACAGCTATGTCCATCAGCACAGGTTGATAGATCTACTAACTGGACAGTGGGGTGAGGATATCACCAACACTACTTCTGGTTCTTTATTTAGCAATCAATATGTGTACGCTATTCCTGATGATATCAACGGAATCCCCGTGAGAATAGAAGACCTAGAGGTGGTTGTATTTATCTCTGAAACTACCCAATATATTGTGAGCGGTAATGGAACACTACCCACATACACTGGAATTTCTTCAAATGATATTAATTTAAAATCTATTTCTGATGTAAATCCTACCTGTCTTGGAACTATTTCTCCTGTTATCAGTATTGAAAATCTTGGAGCAAATCAAGCTACAACACTTGATATAACCTACAGTGTAAACCAAGGACCCTCTCAAGTTTATACCTGGACTGGAGATCTTTCTACATTCCAAGAAGAAGAAATTGCCTTACCTGCAATAGCATTCAATCAACAAGCTACCAATACCCTTTCCATATCAGTTGCTAGTGATGATGTAAATGAAAATAATGAGGGTGCTACCTCATTTGATGCAGTACTGGAAACAATAGGCACCATAATTCTAACTTTTGACACAGATACCTTTGCTCACCAAAATTCTTGGGACTTTAGAGATTCGTCAGGAAACATCATTGAGTCAGAAAGTTACACCTCCTCAGATGACAATCAACTCTTTAGTTACAGGTTTAATTTTGATGCAGATTGCCTAGAATTTAATATGTATGACACCTCTGGTAATGGCATACTTGGAAGTGGCGATGGGGTATCACTTGAAGATGGAAATGGTCTTGTTATTTATGCCTTAAATAGTGATATTGGCTCCGGATTCTCAATACAATTTAATTCAGACGGTGTACTCGGCCTTGAAGATAACAATCTTGAAATGGTAACCCTTTACCCTAACCCAACTAGTGATGTGTTAACTATCTCAAATATTGAAAATGCAACTATTGAGATATACAACCTACTTGGTCAAGTAATGACAATCAAAACAAACAGTAGTAATCAAGAAACAATTGATGTTTCTGGATATGCTGCAGGCGCTTACATGGCTAAAATATCCAGTGCGGGTATAACATCAACCAAGAAATTTGTAGTTGTAAAATAACCACACCCCTAATATTAAAAATGCCCTAACTATGTTGGGGCATTTTTTATGTCTTATTATTTTTATTTCTGTTAGCCTTTAAATTTTAGCGGCAAATGAACTACGGTTTTTGTGTCAAAAAATGCTTCTTTGTAAAAAGAAGATATTGGATATATAGTGGCCTTTGGAAACAAGGCCAACTCTTGAGTTAAATCTCCTCCTTTAAGATAAAGAATACCGTTTTTAAGATCGTGGTTTGATTTTTTTGCAACCCGATTTTTTACCCATCCTACAAAGGTTTCCATCTGGGCCACTGCCCTACTGACAATAAAATCATACTGCCCTGTAACAGTCTCTACTCTGGCATTGGTAACGCTTACATTTTGAAGTTCTAAACCCTCTGCTACTTGCTGCACTACCTTAATTTTTTTACCTATACTATCTACCAAGTGGAATTGAACCTCTGGAAATAAAATAGCTAGCGGAATCCCCGGAAAGCCACCACCGGTTCCAACATCTAGTAAAGAACTTGCTGGTAAAAACGATTGTATTTTTGAAATAGCCAATGAATGGAGTACATGACGCAGGTAAATCTCATCAATATCTTTTCTAGAAACCACGTTGATTTTTAAATTCCAATCTTTGTAAAGGCCGGATAGCAACTTAAATTGAGAAATTTGATGGGCTGTGAGCTCAGGGAAATAATGAAGTAATTCTTCCATTGTTAGGTTTAAAAAGTAAAAATAGGCTTTCTTTTATAACTTTTTAATTTTCAATAGACCTTTTAAGCAATAGATGTTTATTTTTGATTATAAATCAATACGTATCTTATGTTGACAAACAACCCATTAAAGTTTTCAAGACTTGACTCTGGAAAATTTTTCAAAACATTAAACAAGCGTGTAAACTCATACTTCAAAGACAACAATATTCAAAGAACTGGAAACTGGAAACTGCACCTAAAAACTATTATCATGTTCTGCATATACCTGGTTCCATATTTTTTATTATTGACCCTTGAGTTGTCAACTTGGGTGCAAGTTTTACTAACAATGGTTATGGGTATTGGTATGGCTGGTATCGGTATGAATGTAATGCATGATGCAAATCATGGTGCCTACTCGTCAAAAAAATGGATCAATAAAGTTCTAGGGAGCAGTATCTACATATTGGCCGGAAATGTATACAACTGGCAAGTACAACATAATGTGTTGCACCACACCTACACCAACATACATGGCCACGATGAAGACCTAGAGGCCGGTAGGATCCTTAGGTTCTCTGAGCACTCCAAGTGGCATAGATTGCATAAATTTCAGCACTATTACAGTATCGTGCTCTACGGCTTACTAACTTTTAATTGGGCGTTGACTGCCGATTTTTTACAAACAAAAAGGTATTTAAAAAGAAAATTATCTTTTGGCAAATTCCCAAAACCCTCAGCACAGTGGATCACGCTAATACTAACAAAATTAATTTATTTCTCTATCTGGCTAGTGATACCCATACTGTTTTTTGATATTGCTTGGTATAAAATACTTGTTGGATTTTTTATAATGCACTATGTAGCAGGAGTTATATTGAGTGTTGTATTTCAGCTAGCTCACGTTATAGAGGGAGCAGATATGCCACTTCCTGAGCCTTCTGGAACCATGAAAAATACTTGGGCAATACACCAGTTATTTACCACGGTAAACTTCTCTACTAAAAACAGAATCATGAATTGGTTTACAGGTGGATTAAACCACCAAGTAGAACATCACATCTTCCCAAACATTAGTCATGTTCACTACACGAAAATTTCAAAAATAGTGCGAGAAACAGCCCAAGAGTTTAACTTGCCCTACAACGAGTATAAAACCACCAGAAAAGCCATTATAGCACATTTTAGACACCTTAAACACATGGGGCAACAACCAGCCTTGCATGCATAACATCATGAATCAGAAACTTTCTACCAGAATAAATAACATGGCTACCTCTGCAACACTAGCCATGGCAGCAAAAGCAAGAGAACTAAGACAAGCAGGTGAACATATTATAGGGTTGAGTCTCGGAGAGCCAGACTTTACAGTGCCTGAGTTTGTTAAAAATTCAGCCATTAAAGCTGTAGAAGATAATTATCATTCCTACACACCTGTAGATGGGTATGCAGACCTTAAACAGGCCATTATACATAAGTTTAAAAGAGATAACAACCTTAGCTACACGGCATCTGAGATAGTAGTATCTACTGGGGCCAAGCAATCTCTTTATAATCTTGCGCAAGTATTGTTAAACCCGGGAGACGAAGTTTTATTACCAGCACCCTACTGGGTTAGCTATAGTGATATTTCTAAAGTTGCTGGCGGTGTACCCGTGGAGATAAAAACATCTATAGATACAGATTTTAAAGTTACTCCCCAAGAACTTGAAATGGCCATTACCCCAAAAACAAAAATGATGATTTACAGTAGCCCATGTAATCCAAGTGGGTCGGTATATAGTACTCAAGAGCTAAGAGCCCTGGCAGATGTTTTGGTAAAATACCCAGATATTATTGTAATTAGTGATGAAATTTATGAACATATAAACTTTACCCAACAGCATGCCTCTATGGCCCAATTCCAAGACATGTATGACCGCACAGTTACCGTTAATGGTCTCTCAAAAGCGTTTTCTATGACAGGGTGGAGAATTGGGTATATGGGCGCCCCTGAGTATATAGCCAGAGCTTGTAATAAAATGCAAGGTCAAGTAACAAGTGGCGCTAATTGTATTGGTCAAAAAGCTGCCGTTACTGCCCTTGAGCACTCTCCAAGTAAAATCAAATACATGATAGATGCATTTAAGGATAGACGCAGCTTGATTTTGGGCTTACTTTCAGAGATAGATGGATTTAAAATTAACGTGCCTCAGGGTGCCTTTTATGTGTTTCCAGATATTTCTTATTACTTTGGAAAAACACTTAAAGGAACTCAAATAAATAATGCAACTGATTTCTCTCTCTTTTTATTGGAAAACGCAAAAGTAGCTACTGTAACCGGAGAGGCTTTTGGAGATCCTAATTGTATCCGTATCTCTTATGCGGCATCTAATGATGACATCACAAATGCTATTAGGCAAATAAAAGAAGCGTTGCTTGAGTAGCTTCCTTATTTTTCAAACAAAAAAAGTACTGAAAATTCAGTGCTTTTTTTTATTTGGGATAGAAATTCTCCTTACTGTACTATTAAGCTTTTGTTCACTGTACCAATTGGTGTTGTAATACTCACAATATAACTTCCACTTGTTACAATAGGATCTATTGTAAAGGTGTTTTGTGAAACTGTTTTTGTATACACAACACTACCTAAGATATTATAAACAACAACACTAGCAGAGGTTGTATCCAAGGCTAAGGTTATATGGATATCAGATCCTGAGCTAGGGTTTGGATAAATGGTAAAATCTATGCCTGTAGTCTCAGCAACAGCTAATGAACATTCCATTACCTCAGCATTTGCAGCAGTGGGTATTGTATTTGTAAATGTTGACAGGTTTGAGATAGGCCAAATGTCATTAATAAGTAGGGTGTTATCTGCACCAATTAAACAATACGTAGGATAGGCTGTAATACCAAAATTAGTATCTACAGCACCTGCTCCACCATCTGCACTAACAGCTGGAGCATGGTTAAAATCTCCACCATAGGCATTTTCAAATGCAATTACTTCTGCATCGCTATCTGTGCCATTGTTTACAGAAATCATAAATAAATTTCCTTGATTACAGCCATAGGTGTCATGAAATTCATTAAAAATGGGGGTGGTTACTTGACAAGGTCCACAGGTATCAAAGAAAAAGTCGAGATAGACATATTTTCCTTGAGATGTTAAATCATAAAGGTTCCATGTATTGCCGTCTGTATCTGTAACAGTAAAATCGTCTACAACCTCCCCAACATTATAGTTTTGAACTTGGGCAGTAATAACTGAACTAATAAGCACCAAAATAGCACTGAGTATAATTTTTTTCATAATTTTTTTTACTAAAGTAATACTAATTGTGAATCTGTATTTAAAAAATGAGGTTAAAGTGAGAATTTTAACACCTTATCACAAGCAAAAAAAGGGGTTATTCAAGAAATTAAAAATTTGTTTTTTAGTAGTAACTTTGCTGTGTAAACAAAAAATTAGCACAATTATGGCAAAAATTCTACTATTGGGAGCCGGAGAATTAGGAAAAGAATTTGTGATTGCAGCACAAAGATTAGGACAATATGTAATTGCTGTAGATAACTATAAAAATGCACCTGCTATGCAAGTTTCTCATGAGTTTGAGGTCATAAATATGCTTGATGGAGCCGCTCTTGATGCGATAGTTTTAAAACATAAACCAGATTATATTGTTCCGGAGATAGAGGCCATTAGAACAGAGCGTCTTTATGCTTACCAAGAACAAGGATATACTGTAGTTCCCTCAGCAAAAGCGACCAATTACACCATGAATAGAAAAGCCATTAGAGATTTGGCTGCTAAAGATCTAGCATTGCAAACTGCCCCATACACCTATGCGAGTTCTGCTCAAACCCTTAGAGAGGCTGTAGCACAAATTGGAATGCCTTGTGTGGTAAAGCCCTTAATGTCTTCAAGCGGGAAGGGACAAAGCACAATTAAAACCCAAGCAGATATAGATAAGGCTTGGGCTTATTCTCAGCAGGGGTCAAGAGGAGATGTAGCAGAGGTTATTGTGGAAGCCTTTATTGATTTTGATTATGAAATTACCTTATTAACAGTCACCCAACATACTGGTCATACCCTATTTTGCCCACCAATTGGCCACAGACAAGAAAGAGGAGATTATCAAGAGAGTTGGCAACCCGCCCTTATGGATGACCAACATCTAAAAACAGCACAAGAAATGGCTGAAAAAGTTACCGCTGCCTTAACTGGAAATGGACTTTGGGGTGTAGAATTTTTTGTTTCTAATAAACACGGAGTGTATTTCTCTGAACTCTCTCCAAGACCACATGATACCGGAATGGTAACCCTGGCAAACACTCAAAACTTTAATGAGTTTGAATTGCATTTAAGAGCTATTTTGGGATTGCCAATTACAGAAATAACCCTAGAGAGATCAGGCGCTAGTGCTGTGCTCTTAGCAAGTAAAGATTCAGAAAATCCATATTTTGAAAATCTTGAGGTTCTAGCTAACAGTCCTAAAACCGACTTTAGACTTTTTGGAAAACCCACCTCAAGACCCTTCAGAAGAATGGGAGTTGTAGTTTGTTATGATGTTTTAAATAGTGATGTTTCAGCCATTACCCAAAAGGCAAAAGAGTTGGCTCAAAAGGTAAAGGTCCTGCCCTAATTTTTTTCTTTTTTAAGCTCAGAGAGGGTTTTATAGAAGTCTTCTTGCTGGGGTCTATCTTTTGGAATTGTTCTTAAAGGAGATACTTCTTTTAGGGTTTGCAAACAGTCTTTTGGAAGGTTTTGGTATAGTTTTGTACCCGCTGTTTTCCAGGCTAGCATCTGCTCAGATACTTCTTTAATAGCCTTGGCTGGATTTCCAACAATAAGTTGTCTTGGGGCAAACACACTATCGGCTTTTACAAAAGCCATAGCACCTACAATGCAATCCTGGGCAATAACCGCGCCATCCATTATTACGCTATTCATACCTACCATAGTGTTACGGCCTAAATTAGCACCATGAATAATTGCCCCATGCCCCACATGAGCTCCTTCTTGAAGCACTATAGATTTACCAGGAAACATGTGCACCGTACAATTTTCTTGAACATTCACACCATCTTCAAGGATAATTTCACCCCAATCTCCCCTAATGGCAGCTCCAGGGCCTATGTAACAGTTTTTACCAATAATAACATTACCGGTAACAGCCGCTAATGGATGTACAAAACTAGATGCATGTACTACGGGAATATGGCCTTTAAAAGAATAAATCATTTGAATGTTTTTAAAGTCTGTTTGGTAAAATCACTAAGTACTAATCTTCCCGAAATAGCTGCACGATCTTTCAGCAGGGTATCCCAGTGTTCTGTACCAGCCCACATTACTTTTTTCATTTCAGCCATTGCCTCGGGGTTATACCTACATAAGTTTTCTGCCAATAATTGTACGGCAGTATCTAAGGCCTGGGTAGATTCATGCACACTAGCATACAGTCCTTTTTGTTGGGCCCACTGAGCATCATAGAAGGTATTGGCATCTATGGCAATTTGAGACATCCCAGCAAGGCCTAATTTACGCGCTACCGCAGGGCCTACTACAAAAGGGCCAATCCCAACATTTAACTCACTTAGTTTTATAGAAGCAAACTTACTAGCCATACAATAATCAGTGGCACTAGCAAGACCTACTCCACCTCCTACAGTTTTACCTTGTATGCGACCAATAATAAACTTTGGGCATTTACGCATCGCATTAATAACATTGGCAAAACCACTAAAGAAAATACGTCCTGTTTCTGGGTCATTGATACTAACAAGCTCTTTAAAACTAGCTCCTGCGCAAAAGGTTCTGTCTCCGCCACTTTTTAGTATAAGTACCTTTACAGCATCATTTTCTCCAGCTTGAGTTATGCTATCTGCTAATTTAGCGAGCAAATCTCCAGGCAAGCTATTGTGCGCTGGGTGGAAAAACTCAATGGTTGATATGCCGTCTTTTATAGTATGTTTTACGTAAGGTGCTGTCATAATTTTAGTTCAAAAAAAGAATGTTAATATACCTACTGATCCAGCAGATCAAACTGCTCAAAATGATGATTTAAATGTTTTCTCTCCAATAAATACCACTGGTATTTGTTGAGGTGTCCAAAAACAAGGTTTTTTAATACCCCATCTGGATGCTTTGCAAAGAAATCTAAATATCGATCCCTTTGCTCTAAAAGCTTGGCCACGGCGGTATCTAAATCTGGATGCACCAAAGTAGCTAAGGTATCTTTTTCTAGATGTGGAAAGCTAGAATTTTCTGGGAATTTTTCATAGTTGTATAAACTATCTTGGATTTTTTCCAGGTGTGGCTCTGGTGTTTTAATATCAAAATCTTGCAACTCACCAGAGGCTATCTTATAGGTATATTCTAGATGTTCTACCATGTGTTGGGGTGTCATTATTCCCCATTTTGGCTTACAATTTTGAGTAAGTTTAGCCAAACAAGATTCTATTACAGGGGTGGTTAACTCTACAAAAACCTCTTGCTTTTTTTCTACCATAGTCAAAATGGTTGCAATACATACCAATGGATCTTCTTTTTGGGCTGTTTTTGGAAGCAATGCATTGGCTTTATCAACAGTAGCATCAAACACCTCAACATACCATTTTACAATACCACTTGGATGTTCTTTACCTCTAGAATCCCTATCAACTTTTTGCTTACAGGTTAACCTCACATACAAAGTATCATTGTTATAGATAGGACGTAAAAATCGAATTTCCTCAAGCCCATAGTTTGCTGCCACAGGGCCTTTATTTGGATATACAAATAATCCTGCAGCCATAGAGATAATGAAATATCCATGTGCAGTTCTCTTTTCAAAAATACTGCCATCAAGACTTGTGATGTCTGTATGTGCGTAGAAATGATCCCAGGTGATATTTCCAAAGTTTACAATATCTGTGTCTGTGATGGTCCTGTTGTGTGTTTTTAAAGACATCCCAGGCTGGATATCTTCCCAATGATAGGTGAAGGGATGCGCTGGAGCCTCTATATAATTAGCCTTTGGTTGATATATACCTGTTACATTTGTAAGGCTTGTTGGGCTTCCTTGGATGGCACATCGTTGCATGTAATGCTTTATACCACGCATACCACCCATTTCTTCTCCACCACCTGCTCGGCCTGGTCCTCCATGGATTAAACTAGGCAAGGGAGAGCCATGACCCGTACTTTGAGGTGCACTTTCACGATTTAAAATTAAAATACGCCCATGATGGCTGGCAGCGCCCACAGCATACTCTCTTGCAAATGTATCGTCATTGGTTACTACAGAGCTCACCAAAGAGCCTTTACCCATCTTAGCCAAGGTAATAGCATCTTGCAAAGTATCATAGGGCATCAAGGTGCTAACTGGACCAAAAGCCTCAACAACATGCGCATTATGATTTTGTAAAGGGGCGTCTTCGCGCATTAGAATTGGCTTTAAAAATGCTCCTTTTTTCGCATCTGCACCCAATACCTTACATTCATTAAAATCTCCGTAGACCATCTGAGCGGTCTGGCCTAATTTTGTCACTTGCTCTTTTACAGCATCTCTTTGGCTTTTACTTACCAATGACCCCATACGAACCTCTTTTAATCTAGGATCACCGATGGTTACTTTATCTAGTTGTTTAGACAAGGCCGTTTGCACATCATCTACTACATCTTGCGGGACAATAATGCGCCGAATGGCAGTACATTTCTGTCCGCACTTTACGGTCATTTCGTTGCGAACTTCCTTTATAAAAAGGTCAAATTCTGGAGTACCTGGTACTGCATCTGGACCTAAAATTGCTGCATTAAGACTATCTGCCTCCATGGTAAATGGTACAGATTCTTTAGTTAATTGCGGATGGGCTTTAAGCTGTCTACCAATGTGTGCAGAACCTGTGAAGGTAACCACGTCTTGAGACACCACGGTATCCAAAATATTCTTTGCCGTACCGCTTATAAGCTGCAGGGACCCTTCAGGAAGTATTCCAGAGGCAATAATTTCTCGTACCACAGCCTCAGTCAAATAGGCTGTTTGAGGAGCTGGCAACACAAGGGCCGGCATACCCGCCATCCAATTTACAGCACACTTTTCTAGCATACCCCAAACTGGAAAATTAAATGCGTTGATATGAACAGCAATCCCCTCTCGAGGTACCATAATATGATGTGCCATAAAACGACCTCCACGAGATAAATCTATAGGATCTCCCTCCACGTGGTAGGTTAGGTTGGGAAATAACTTTCTAAGTGAAGCATTGGCAAATAAGTTTCCAAACCCTCCTTCTATATCAATCCAACTATCTCTCTTTGTAGCCCCGGTTTTGTAGCTAATTTCATAAAAAGCTTGTTTCCTTTTAGTAAGATACATCGCCAAACTCTTGAGCATATTTCCTCGCTGCTG
>CATEMS010000024.1 GCA_949507465.1 Flavobacteriaceae bacterium | reverse complement strand
TATACCTCTACTTCCGCCAGTAATAATGGCTGTTTTTCCTTCTAAAAGCTTCATAATGTTTATTTTAAATCAAAATGCAATAATTTATTTATAAACCATAAATATAATAATAACGATATGCAAAAGGAAATATTTGCCCATTCAAATTCTTATAAATGGTATTTAAAAAAGAAACAACCATATAAAACAAATCCTCCTAGTTATATCCTCACAACAGTATTACTAGTATTTAACATATGTGATAAAAAAAACGTTTGGATTTATTTAAAACCAAACGCTGTATATCTTTTTCCAACATGCTTTATTTGAGAACCTCAGCCACCTTTAATCCAATTTCTGCTGGAGAATCAACAACATGTATACCACAAGAGCGCATAATTTTTTTCTTAGCTTGTGCAGTATCATCGCTTCCACCTACAATGGCGCCGGCATGTCCCATTGTTCTTCCCGCTGGAGCAGTCTCGCCAGCAATAAAACCAATCACTGGTTTTTTACTACCACTTGCTTTATACCAATTTGCGGCATCTGCCTCAAGTTGCCCACCTATTTCACCTATCATCACAACCGCCTTGGTTTGTGGATCATTAATTAACATCTCTACTGCCTCTTGTGTAGTAGTGCCTATAATAGGATCACCGCCAATACCAATTGCAGTGGTAATTCCTAGGTTTTGTTTTACAACTTGGTCTGCTGCTTCATAAGTTAGGGTACCCGATTTTGAAACAATACCAACGGTACCTTTTTTAAATACAAAACCTGGCATAATACCAACTTTTGCTTCTCCTGGTGTAATTACCCCAGGACAATTAGGACCTATCAACCTACAATCCTTATCTTTTATATAGTTTGCCGTTTTAATCATATCGGCAACAGGTATTCCTTCGGTTATAGTAATGATAACTTTAATACCAGCGTCAGCGGCTTCCATAATAGCATCGGCGGCAAACGCAGGTGGTACAAAAATAATTGAAGTGTCTGCCCCAGCCTTTGTAACCGCATCTGCAACTGTATTAAAAACAGGTCTTTCAAGGTGAGTTTGTCCTCCTTTTCCAGGAGTAACACCGCCTACCACATTGGTTCCGTATTCAATCATTTGACTGGCGTGGAATGTTCCCTCACTACCGGTAAATCCTTGGACTATAATTTTTGAATCTTTGTTTACTAAAACACTCATAAATATGTATTGTGTATATTAATTTATTTCTTGAAACACAAAGCACTGGTTGGGTTTATATTTGGGATAAAAACAACCAAAACTATTGCGTTGTAAAGGTACTATTTTTGTTTTTGGAAAGAAACAAACTTTATACTTTTACTTTGTTATAAGTTCCATTAGAATCATCAATACTCATAACGGGTTGACTAATTTGATGCCCTTTATACAACTTCCCATCTTTGATTTCCCAGATGGCAATAAAATGAGCGATACCGAGTTCTTCTTCTGGATTTTCTATGGTTTTTATATAGTATTTGTACCTTATGGTAACAAAATTTTCATCCTCTAGGACATGACTTACCTCAATACGAAGCTGCTCATAGGTTCTACTTACTTCTTCAAATGTTTTAACAATTTCTTTTTTGTCCATAATGGTAAGCCCCTCAGTGCTATTCCATATAAGAACAATATCATCATGTAAAAGACTTACTCCCGATTTGGCGTCTGTCACAAAATCTGTCTGATAAAACTTTTTTACTATGTGTTTTGCATTTGTACTCATTATAATTTATCTATTTTTTCAATAATACCTGGTATAAGTTTAATAGAGGCCATCTCTTTGTGTTTTTTTCTAATTTCATCAGCAGGGCTACCAAAGTATGCTTTGTAACCATCAAGTGATTTGCTAACACCGCTTTGACCTGAAATTACAGCTTTTTTACCAATAGTTACACCGCTTGTGATTCCTACTTGTCCCCAAAGAGTTACAAGATCCTCTATAACCACACAACCAGCAATGGCTACTTGGGATGCAATAAGACATCTCTTACCTATGACCGTGTCATGACCTACATGTACCTGGTTGTCTAATTTAGAACCTTGGCCAATTGTTGTGGAGCCCGAAACACCCTTGTCTATAGTGCACAAAGCACCCAAATCTACATCATCCTGTATTATAACATTCCCACCACTAAGAAGTTTATCAAATAATTTTGCCCTGTTTTTATAGTAAAAACCGTCAGCGCCTAATACCGTTCCTGCATGAATGGTGACGTTGTTTCCAATTATGGTATTATCATAAATAACCACATTGCTATGAATGGTACAATTAGCACCAATGCGAACATTATTACCAATAAAAACGTTGGGTTGTATCATTGTATTTTCACCAATCTTAGAGCTTGGTGAAACCATAGAGGTGGCCTTTACAAAAGGGTTAAAATAATTGGTTAGTTTATTAAAGTCTGTGAATGGGTCTTGAGAAATCAATAGTGCTTTTCCTGGTGGGCAAGAAACTTTTTTATTGATAAGAACCACACTAGCTGCACTCTGCAGTGCTTTATCATAATATTTTGGATGATCAACAAAAACAATATCACCTGGTTCCACCACATGGATTTCATTGATACCTAGGATAGGAAAATTTGTATCACCCACAAAATCACAACTTAGTAAGGTTGCAATCTGTTCGAGGGTTTTGGGTGTTGAAAATTTCATTTTTTTATTATGAGTTACCAAATATAAAAAAACCCAACGTATTGGAACATATGTTGGGTTTTTAATTACATTAAAAAAATGTTATTCTTTAACACGCTCTTTATAGGTTCCTTTACCTGTCTCTACCTTGATTTTATCTCCTTCATTTATAAATAAAGGCACATTAACCGTTGCCCCTGTCTCAACAGTGGCAGGCTTTGTTGCGTTTGTAGCTGTATTACCCTTTATACCTGGCTCTGTAGCTGTAACCTCCAGAATTACACTTGCTGGTAAATCTACAGAGAGCGGTGCATTATCCTCTGTATTAATAATAACTGTTACAACCTCTCCCTCTTTCATAAGTTCTGGCTTATCAAGGGCAGCTTCTATTAGTTGAATTTGAGAATAGTCTTCTTGATTCATGAAATGGTAAAAGTCTCCATCGTTGTATAGGTATTGAAACTTATGAGTTTCTACACGAACATCTTCTAACTTATGTCCTGCAGAAAAGGTATTGTCTACCACCTTTCCGTTGGTAACACTCTTTAATTTTGTTCTCACAAAAGCAGGCCCTTTTCCTGGTTTGACATGTAAAAATTCAATTACTTTATAAATGTCATGGTTGTATCTAATACATAAACCGTTTCTAATATCTGATGTACTTGCCATTGTTATTGTTTTAAGATTCAAATGCAAGGCTATTCACCTAGCATTTTGTTAATTGTGTGTGAGTATTAACTATTGCTCAAATATCCCTTCATGATACCTCGCTTAGCGTTTTTAATGAATTCTAGTATCTCATCTCTCTCTGGCGTTGCTTCCATCTCTGCTTCAATAATTGAGGAGGCTTGTGAGGTATTATGATTTTTCTGAAATAAAAGTCTATATATGCCTTGAATTTCCTTGATCTTTTCTGGAGAAAAACCTCTTCGCCTAAGGCCAATAGAATTGATACCAACATAGGATAAGGGCTCTCTTGCAGCTTTTACAAAAGGAGGTACATCTTTACGCACCAATGACCCTCCTGTAACAAATGCATGACTCCCAATCATACAAAATTGGTGAACGGCAGTCATACCAGCAAGAATAACGTAGTCTCCAACGGTACAGTGACCAGCCAGGGTACTATTGTTAGAAAATATACAATGGTCTCCTACAATACAATCATGAGCAATGTGGCAGTAGGCCATGATAAGGCAATTATCACCGATAACAGTTTTTCCTCTATCTACAGTACCTCTGTTAACAGTCACATATTCTCTAATGGTCACATTATCTCCAATGTCTGCTGTAGTTTCTTCATCTTGAAATTTTAAATCTTGAGGAACCGCAGAAATTACGGCACCTGGAAAAATGTTACAATTTTTGCCAATTCTGGCGCCTTCCATAATCGTTACATTAGATCCAATCCAAGTTCCATCTCCAATGGTCACGTTATTATGGATCGTAGTAAATGGTTCAATAACTACATTTTTAGCAATTTTTGCGCCAGGATGGACGTAAGCTAGTGGTTGATTCATTTAATTATTTTTAGTTTTAACAATCTGAGCCATTAACTCTGCTTCTGTAACAAGTTTGTTATTTGCGTAAGCGGTTCCTTGCATATGAACAATGCCACGTCTGATGGGCGTTATAAGTTCTAATTTAAATAATAAGGTATCCCCAGGGATCACTTGCCGTTTAAACTTTGCATTGTCTATTTTCATGAAAAAAGTCTAATAATTCTCTGGATCTGGCACCGTACTAAGGGCTAATATGCCCCCGGTTTGCGCCATCGCTTCTACTATTAAAACTCCAGGCATAACTGGAGTTCCAGGAAAATGACCCACAAAGAAAGGCTCATTCATAGTAACATTCTTAAGGCCTATTACATGATTGCTACTTAATTCCATGATTTTATCTACCAGTAAAAATGGCGGAC
>CATEMS010000023.1 GCA_949507465.1 Flavobacteriaceae bacterium | reverse complement strand
TGAAAGCTATTTCTAATTCGTTGATAGCATCACCGGTTACAGTGTATTCTAACAGGTGATAAAAACCACTTTTTTTGTTTTGGATGGCATAGGCTAATTTTTTTAGCCCCCAATCCTCTTTTGATATCATCTTAGCACCTTTAGAAATAAGAATATCCTCAAATTTCTTTACTGTTTCCTTTATCTGTTCTTCAGATAAAACGGGATTTAAGATGAAAACAGTTTCGTAATGATTCATTTTAAAATCTATTATTGATTAATATTAACTCCCAGCATCATGCAAAGAGTGTGCAAAAATACTATATATTTTAGAATTTACAAGGCCCTTATTCAACAAATTATGATTTCAACAAAAAACGGATAAAGAGCAATTAATTACGATAAAAACTAAATAAAGTTGTATTTCATCGATAAAAGACTTATTTTTGATGTTATAAAACCCCATAAAATGGAAAAAACCTTACTTAACTGTGCAGTGGTAGATGATTCTACACTACAGAGATTATCTATCGTTAAATTGATAGAAAACCATACATCTCTCAATCTTGTTGCACAATACAACAATGCCATTGAGGCAAAAGAAGGAATTGCAAGTTCAAAGATAGATTTAATATTTCTTGATATTGAAATGCCCATTCTCTCAGGTTTTGATTTATTAGATGATTTAACAGAAAAGCCACAAATAATTTTTGTAACAGGAAAAACAAAGTATGCCTTCAAAGCTTTTGATTATGATGCCATTGATTATTTGCGCAAACCTATCTCAAAAGAGCGTTTTTTAAATTCTGTTCACAAGGCTGTAACAAATTACAAACTGAAAAACGAAGAAGGTTTTGATGATGAAGATTTCATTTTTGTAAAAAGTAATTTAAAAAAGCGTAAGGTCTTCTTAAATGAACTGAGATACATTGAGGCTTTGGGTGATTATGTGAAGATGGTTACAGAACACGATTCACTTGTTGTACTCTCAACAATGAAAGCATTTGAAGCCATTTTACCAAAAGATCGTTTTTTAAGAATACACAAATCTTATATTGTAAATCTCGATAAAGTGATTCGCTACAACAGTAAAGTTATCGAGTTAGAAAAAGAGGAACTTCCCCTTAGCAGAAACAGAAAAACAGATCTTGTTCAAGCACTGGCTGCCAATAACAAAGAATAATCTCAATAATTATCTACATCTACAGTTACCCGTATAGATGAAAACTGCCTGGCTACATTAAAACTGCGTTGCACACTCCCAATGTAAGTTTTGGTTTTTTTCAAAGATTGAGCTTTAGGTATTTTAACTAGCACACTTGTTATGTATAGGTTTCTTATCCTTGAAACTGGAGGGGCTTCTGGCCCTAATACGTTTTCTTGAAGGTATTTTTTAAGTGCTGTGGCAAACCACTGTGACCCAAACTCTACTTTTTGCAAATCACGGTCTTTGAATGTTATTTTTATGGTTCTATAAAAAGGTGGATACTTGAACTCATACCGCTCTTGTTTTTGTACCTCATACATCTGCTTGTAGCCATTAACACTTACCTGTTGTAAAATTGTATGGTAGGGATTATAGGTTTGAATAAGCACCCGTCCTCGCTCTTGGGTTCTACCTGCCCTTCCAGCAACTTGAAGTAATAATTGAAAACTACGCTCATGGGCTCTAAAATCAGGAAAATTTAAAAGATTATCAGCATTCATAACTCCTACCAAACCAACATTTCTAAAATCCAAACCTTTGGCTAACATCTGTGTACCAATTAAAATATCAATTTCAAGATTCTCTAACCTATCAATTAATTTTTTATAGGCATGTTTGCCTTTGGTTGTATCTTGGTCCATTCTGGCTATGGTATGGTTAGGGAACAACTCAAGAAGTTCATTTTCAATTTGCTCGGTACCAAAACCCTTGCTATCTAATGTTTCAAGCCCACATGCCATACAACTCATTTGCATTGGAGTATTATGGCCACAGTAATGACATCGCAGTTGATTTTTGTATTTGTGATAAGTAAGACTTACATCACAATTTGGACATTGTGGAGAATTTCCACAGGTTTTACACTCTACAATTGGAGAAAAACCCCTTCTGTTTTGGAAGAGAATAATTTGCTCATTATTGGTTAATGAGATTTTAATTTCTTCCAACAAACGGTCACTAAAATGACCTGTCATCATTTTCTTTTTGTGCTTTTCTTTTATATCTACAAGCTCAATTGTTGGCATTTTAATATTTGAAAAACGAGTCTGTAAACTCACCAAACCATATTTACCTTGATCTGCATTATGGTAACTCTCCAAAGAGGGTGTAGCAGAACCCATAAGGAGGTTGCCTTGGGGTATTTTTGCCAATACAATAGCACTATCTCGAGCTTGATATCTTGGAGACGGATTATACTGTTTAAATGAAGGCTCATGAGATTCATCAACAATAATAAGTCCTAAATTAGTATAAGGCAAAAACAAAGAGGACCTAGCACCAATAACAATTTGGGCCTTATCCTCGTTGTTTAATACATTGTTCCAAACCTCCACGCGTTCATTGACAGAATATTTTGAGTGATAGACAGCTATTTTTTTTCCAAAATAAAATTGCAACCTAGAAATGAGCTGTGTAGTGAGTGCTATTTCAGGTAACATAAACAACACTTGTTTACCCCTACTGAGTTGTTTTTCTATGAGTTGTATATAAATTTCTGTCTTGCCACTTGCAGTAACTCCGTGGAGTAAAACAACATCTTGTTTTTCAAAACACGTATTAATCTGCTCATAGGCTTTTTGTTGGGCATTACTGAGCGTCATTAATGTCTTGTCAGGACCACCCTGATAATCTATTCTGTCTTTTTTGAGATAAAACTCCTTTAAAATGCCTTTTTTTACCAACGATTTTATTGAACTAGGACCTGCATCGCATGCCTTTTGAAGCTCAGTAACACCCACTGCTTTTTTTGATTGAGCTTGAAGATTAAATAATTGTAATACGATTTCTTTTTGCTTTGGTGCTCTAGTGAGACTCTCAAGAAGCTCAGATAGCTGTTGCTTGTCTTTATACAACTCCCCAACTTTAATGTACTTTTTTAGTTTAGGAGTATACTGTTCAAATAATTCTTCTTGTACTTCTATTACTCCCAAATCCAAAAGATCTTTCAAAACTTTTACAACCTGATTACTGTCCAATACAGCCCTCACATCATTGATATGTAGCGGAGATCTTTGCTGCAAGGCCTCAACAACCAAAAAAGCTGCATCAGAAAATTTTGCCTGATCCATACTTACATTGTCACACAAAGAGACAATGGTCTCACTCTCCAATAAAAAGGCGCTTGGTAATGCTGCTTTAATAATCTCGCCAAGAGTAGACATATAATAGCTAGCCATCCACTCCCAGTGTTTAATTTGTTGGGGAGTTATTATGGGTGTTTGATCTAAAATTTGATCAATGCTTTTGGTCTTATAACCCTGTGGAGCTTGATCGTGGACTTGGTAAACAATGGCTGTATATACCTTAGACTTACCAAAAGGAACTGCAACCCTATGGCCCTGTTTTAAAAAACCAGCCTCATCCTTGTTTATACTATAAGTAAAGGTTTGCTTTAAAGGAATTGGTAATATTACATCAATATAAAACAATGAATTCTTGGAGTGTTTGTTGAATGTTAAAAATAAAATAGGTGGTTCTTAACTTAGTAAGTCTGTAGTCAATTTCAAATGCTATAGGAGTATGACTGCAGTTAAAAAAATCCAGAACACCAAATTATAAATAAGGCATACTGGATTGTTTGTATTACAATTCGAAAAGCAAAAAAGAAAATTATTTTCCGAGCATACCGGTTTTAAGATCAGAATCTGCTGGGACTTTTCCTAACCAAATACCTATTAGGGCTTTTTTGAAATCCATACCAGTAATGGTACCAAGTTCTTTGTTATTCTTGTAACAAACAACCCCTACCCCTGTTTGGTAGGTGATGTCATAGACATCTCCTTCAACGATATCCTCACTAAAAAATTCAGTAAAGGTTTTAATTTCTGCAGCCAAAGGATCTGTATTTCCCATGGTAGATGCCTCAAAACCATCCTCTACAGCCTCAGTCATAGCTTCACTAGATACAAAACTAGAGGTAATAACTAGCTGTATGGCTTGATTTTGATCTGCATTGATAATTGCATTTGCGTCTTTGGTTTTACTTGGCAGGTATAGTCCTCCAGAATATAGCTTTAAAAACAATTTTGTGCGAATACCTGCTCCATTAAGAACTAGGGTTTCGTTATTAAATTCTAGAGAGTTGGGAAGGGTTACTTCACCAACTTGTGTTTGTGCTGTAGCCATGTTAAGAGTAAGCACTGAAATTGCAAGTAGAATAAACTTTTTCATTTTTGTTTGTTTAAAATTAATATAATTCATTTTGTTTGTTACGCAAGCGTTGTAATGTAATATTAAGCTCGAAGCCTAAAAGTAATAAATTACTATTTATCCAAATATATAACAACATTATTAAAAGAGCTCCTAGAGAACCATATAACTCATTATAAGTTGAAAAAT
>CATEMS010000022.1 GCA_949507465.1 Flavobacteriaceae bacterium | reverse complement strand
CGCAGATACCTTTAGGGCTGCAGCCATTGACCAATTACAAGTCTGGGCAGATCGCACAGATGTTCCTCTGATAAGGCAAGATATGGGTAGTGATCCTGCAAGTGTAGCTTTTGATACTTTGCAAAGTGGTGTTCATCAAAAAGCAGATGTCATTCTAATTGATACAGCTGGGCGTTTGCACAATAAAGTAAACCTTATGAATGAGCTTACTAAAATAAAGCGCGTAATGCAAAAAGTAGTGCCAGATGCACCTCACGATGTGCTCCTTGTCTTAGATGGCTCTACAGGGCAAAATGCTTTTGAGCAGGCAAAGCAATTTACCGCGGCAACTGAGGTTACTTCTCTTGCTGTTACTAAACTTGATGGTACAGCAAAAGGTGGCGTGGTGATTGGGATTAGTGATCAATTTCAAATTCCAGTCAAATATATTGGAGTAGGAGAGGGTATTGATGATCTGCAAGTATTTAATAAATTAGAGTTTGTTGATTCATTTTTCAAATAGACAAACTCTATTATACCACTGCTGCAAAAACATTTTCTGTAAAAAGTACTTTGTGTAACGCTTTATTATGTGCTAAATAGCAGTTTGAAAGGTTTACTTCCCCTAAGAAAAACAACTATCTTTGCAAACCAATAACTCGATATTCAAAAATCGTATATAGTATCACACAATCATGCGTACAAAAACACTTAAGAAAAATAATATTAATGTAGTTACCCTGGGTTGTTCCAAAAATGTATACGATAGTGAGGTACTCATGGGCCAACTTCGTGCCAACAACAAAGAAGTGGTCCACGAGCAAGAGGGAAATGTTGTGGTCATTAATACCTGCGGTTTTATTGCAAATGCCAAAGAGGAAAGTGTCAATACCATTTTAGAGTTTGTTCAAAAAAAGAAAGAAGGTCTTGTAGACAAGGTTTTTGTAACAGGATGTTTAAGTGAGCGTTATAAACCTGATCTTCAAAAAGAAATTCCTGATGTAGATCAATATTTTGGAACCACTGAGCTGCCTGGTCTTCTAAAAGCATTAGGCGCAGATTACAAGCATGAACTAGTAGGGGAGCGTTTAACGACAACCCCAAAAAACTATGCCTATCTTAAAATTGCTGAAGGGTGTGATAGACCCTGTTCTTTTTGTGCCATTCCTATTATGCGTGGTAAACACAAATCTACACCTATGGAGGATTTGGTTATCGAGGCAGAAAAATTAGCAGCAACGGGTGTAAAAGAGCTGATATTAATTGCTCAAGATTTAACCTATTATGGTCTGGATCTTTACAAAAAAAGAAATTTAGCAGCCTTGTTAGAGAAGCTTGTTGCTGTTTCGGGTATAGAATGGATTCGCTTACATTATGCATTTCCAACAGGATTCCCTATGGATGTTCTTGATTTGATGAAAAAGGAACCTAAAATTTGTAATTACATAGACATTCCTTTACAGCACATTGCAGATCCAATATTAAAATCTATGCGCCGCGGAACAACAAAGGCAAAGACTACCAAGCTATTGAAAGAATTTAGGGCTGTAGTCCCTGATATGGCCATTAGAACCACCCTTATTGTTGGCTATCCTGGAGAAACTCAAGAAGATTTTGAAACTCTAAGAGATTGGGTTCAAGAAATGCGTTTTGAGAGACTAGGTTGTTTCACCTATTCTCATGAAGAGAACACACATGCCTATAAGCTTGAAGATGATGTTCCGCAAGAGGTTAAGATGGAACGTGCTAATGCTATTATGGAAATTCAATCTCAAATTTCTTGGGAGTTAAATCAACAAAAAATAGGGCAAGAGTTTTCTGTTATTATAGACCGTAAAGAAGGTAGTTACTATGTAGGAAGAACTGAGTTTGATAGCCCAGATGTTGACAATGAAGTATTAATTAACGCAGAACAAGGCTACCTAAGAACCGGTGAGTTTTTCACCGTAAAGATTACCGGTGCTGAAGATTTTGACCTGTATGCTGAGGTGGTGACATAGTTTGTCATAAGTGTTTTTCTATCACTTAGAGCAACAAATATTAAATAAAGGGTAAACCTTGCCACATCTTTATACGGCTAATTCAATACTCATAAAACAAGGGCAGCTACATGTATAAATCTCACAATAACTTACCCCTTACCCACTTGGTTTTAAAAACAAACACAAAGCGTGAATAGTTTACTTATAATTGGCCAAACATTTCCAGAGCCCACTACTACAGCAGCGGGTGTTAGGATGTTGCAATTAATACAGATGTTTATTAACCATGGATATCAAATTACTTTTGCAAGTAGCGCAACAAATACCGCTAAAAGTATAGATCTAACTCCTCTAGGAGTAACAACTCAGCAAATAGCATTAAACGACCCTAGCTTTGATGTTTTTGTAACACAATTAAATCCTACCTTAGTTTTATTTGATCGGTTTATTACAGAAGAACAGTTTGCTTGGCGGGTGACCCAGTGTTGCCCAAAAGCCTTAAAAATT
>CATEMS010000021.1 GCA_949507465.1 Flavobacteriaceae bacterium | reverse complement strand
ACAGGTACAACCTCTAGGTGATCTGTTACCTCAATATCTTCAACCTTTTCGGCCACAACTTCGGGCTGTAAGTCTATCTCTAAGGCTATCTCTTGCTCTTGCTCATGCTCCTGCTCATGCTTATTAGCCTCAACTGGCTCCTCTAAAGAATGCACTACTTCTTCCTGCTCATCCTGGGTGTCATGCAAAGGCATATCAAACATTAACATAGGTTCTGGAGCAGCTTGTTTTTCAGCAGTAAGTTCCTCCTCTATGGCATGTATTTCAAACTCTTGGGGCTCTTCACTCTCTTGAGCGGTAACTGTATTTGGCTGCTGATCCTCGACATCCTTGGCAGAAATAAGCTCTGGGCTGATAACCTCAAAATTATTGACACTGATCTCATTGATCACCAATTGCTCAAATTCTGCAAGGAAATGGATGTCAACAAGGTTAGATTCTACATCAATATTTTTGATAAGATCTGTAGTTTCTATATACCCCTCAAATGGAACTTCCTGGGTTTGAGTTGTACTTTCTTGAACTACTTCAGGCTCCTGCTGTTCTTCAAAAAGTGTGTGCACTATAACAGGCTCCTGAACATCACTTGGCTTTTGTTCACTTTTAGTTTGCTGTGGAAGTACTACTTTTTTGGCCGTTACATTTGGAGTAAGATCTAATTGAGCTTTGGCATCCTCTCCTAGGGTATGAATGATTTTTTTGGTCTCCGTATTGGTGATTTCATTTTGCTGCTCTGCATCAAACCCTGTAGCAATAACAGTAATAGAAACAGAACCGTCTAGTGTTTCATCATCACCAACACCCATAATGATATTGGCTCCATGACCTGCCTGAGTCTGGATATGATCACTAATTTCTCCTATTTCATCTATGGTAATCTCCTCTGTACCAGATACAATGAGTAACAGTACGTTTTTAGCACCCGTTATTTTATTGTCATTTAAAAGTGGAGAGTCTAGCGCCTTAGTAATGGCTATTTGAGCACGATTGGCACCACTTGCGGTTGCGCTACCCATAATAGCGGTACCACTATTTGATAACACTGTTTTGGCATCCCGTAAATCAATATTCTGTGTGTAGTGATGTGTAATTACTTCTGCAATACCCCTCGCGGCAGTAGCCAGTACTTCATCTGCTTTTGAAAACCCCGCTTTAAAACCTAGGTTTCCATAGACATCTCTTAGTTTATTATTATTAATAACCACCAAACTATCCACATTTTGGCGTAAATTTTCTACCCCAATTTGTGCTTGGTCATTTCGCATAGAACCCTCAAAAAGAAACGGAATGGTAACAATACCCACAGTTAAAATATCAAGATCTTTGGCCATTCTCGCAATTATTGGCGCAGCTCCTGTACCTGTTCCTCCTCCCATACCAGCGGTAATAAAAACCATCTTTGTATTGGTGGTAAGCATACTTTTAATATCTGCCATACTCTCAACAGCAGATTGTTCTCCAATTTTAGGATTGGCACCAGCACCAAGACCTTCTGTGAGATCTATACCCAATTGAATTTTGTTTGGAACAGCGCTGTTCTCTAATGCTTGTGCATCTGTGTTACAAATCACAAAATCTACACCTTTAATCCCTTGATTAAACATGTGATTTATGGCATTACTTCCACCTCCACCAACGCCAATCACTTTAATGACATTTGATTGGTTTTTAGGCAGATCGAACGATATGTTTTCAAATTCTGACATATACTTTTTTTTTGCGAGGGTTATTATTTTTTTTAAACTATGATCTATTATTCTGCGTTATCAAGAAATTTTTTAAACTTCTCTGCCCAAGTATCAAATATACTTGTGCGTTGGCTTTCTACTTGTGGTGGACTCTCTGGCTGACCTTCTGAGTCTCCTTGAGTTTCTGGTTTGCCCTGGGGTTTCTCACTCTCTGGCTTAGCTAATGTGTTGGCGCGGGCCTTGCTCTCCAGACTATTCATCACCAGCCCAACGGCAGTTGCATATAATGGGCTTGTGGTTTCACTATCACTATCACCAGCCAAATGCTCGTTTGGATACCCAATTCTTGTATCCATACCAGTTATGTACTCCACCAATTGCTTTAAATGCTTTAATTGAGCGCCTCCTCCCGTGAGAACAATTCCAGCAATTAATTTCTTTTTTTGTTCTTCGTGGCCGTAATTTTTTATTTCTAAATACACCTGCTCTATTATTTCAACCACTCTTGCATGAATGATTTTAGAAAGGTTTTTTAGGGTGATCTCCTTTGGATCTCTACCTCTTAATCCTGGAATTGAAACAATTTCATTGTCTTTGTTTTCTCCTGGCCAAGCAGAACCAAATTTTATTTTAAGCAACTCTGCTTGTTTCTCAATGATGCTACAGCCCTCTTTGATATCTTCTGTAATGACATTTCCTCCAAAAGGAATCACAGCAGTGTGGCGTATGATACCATCCTTGAATATAGCTAGATCGGTGGTTCCACCACCTATGTCAATAAGGGCAACACCTGCCTCTTTTTCTTCCTGACTCAGTACTGCATTAGAAGAGGCTAGCGGCTCAAGGGTTATATCGCTAAGCTTTAGTCCAGCACTTCTAACACAACGGCCTATATTTTTTATAGAAGCTACTTGCCCTACAACTACATGAAAATTAGCTTCTAAACGCCCACCATACATCCCTATGGGTTCTTTTATCTCTCCCTGGCCATCAACTTTAAAATCTTGTGGCAAGACATGTAATATTTCTTCTCCTGGCAGCATCACAAGTTTATGTACTTGATTGCATAGGTTATCAATGTCGTTTAGGTCAATGACCTCATCACTATCCATCCTAGTGATGTAATCACTGTGCTGGAGACTTCGTATGTGCTGGCCGGCAATACCCACAACCACTTCTTCTATCTTTAATCCAGAAGCAGTTTCTGCATCAGTAATTGCCTGTTGTATAGATTGGATGGTTTGGGTGATGTTGTTGACAACCCCACGGTGTACCCCCAAACTTTTGGATTTACCAATCCCTAAAATTTCCATCTTTCCGTACTCGTTCTCCCTGCCTACCATAGCAACAATCTTTGTTGTTCCTATATCCAATCCTACAGCAATGCTTGCTTGTTCCATAGCCTTTATTTTTTTGTTGCCACTACTTGATTACCAAATCTTAAATCAACGGTTTTGTAGCGATTCAACATACTATCTTGTTTTATTTTTTGATAAAATGCTTTGTAATTCTGAAATTTTAGAGCCGCATTCTTTGGTGTTCCAAAAAGGACTGTAAAATCTTGTTTTCTTATTTTCAATTTAAGTGTTCCGTCTTCTAAAACCTCCAAAGCAACAACACTGCTTTTTATCATCTGGTCCTGATTTATCCGTAACAATAAATCGGTGAGTTGTTTTGCATGTTTTGTTACGGCTCCAGAAACAATTGGAACTCTTGCTGTATGAACTCTTGAAAGTGGCATTTTTTCTCCCTGAGTATCAAGGTAATAATGCTGTTTGTCAATAACCCGCGCAATGGGAGTTCTTTGCTTTATATTGGCCCCTAATTTGCCCTCAACTGTCATGTAAACTTCTGCGCTGTGAATCATCTGATTTTTCAGCAATCGCTCCTCCACTTCTTTCAAAACTAAAGCTTCTTTTGGGATGCTCGCAACAGTGTCATAATTTTGTATTAACAATTTATTAACCGAATTTAACGTTATAAAAGGAGGAGTTATATCCTCAAAATGCACCTCAATTTTAGTCAAATTTCTAGCGTCATTTCGTTGCTTTGAGAAACCGTAAAGGAACACAACAAAGCTCAAAAGCACTGTAAAACCTATAAAGTTCCAATTAATTTTCATACTCAAGTATTTTAGTTATCTGTGAAACCTCTGCTCCAATATCACCTGCGCCAACTACTAATTGTACCCTGCAGGAGGAGTTCTTTAAATGTGCTGCAACAGATTGTTTAGACACCAAAGAAATATTTTCAACATCAATGGCAATTTTCTTTATTTTTTCTAACAACAAAAGAGAATTAATTCCTTCAATTGGAGTTTCTCTTGCAGGATAAATATCCAACAAAAGCACTTGGTCAAATCTTGCTAAACTCTCAGCAAATTGATCCATAAAATCTCTAGTTCTGCTAAACAAATGTGGTTGGAAAACAATCACTTTTTGATCCTCTGGATACATTTCACTCACTGCTTGATACAATGCATCAATCTCTGTTGGATGGTGGGCATAATCATCAATAAGTATCAAATCATCTCTTTTAATTCTATACGAAAATCTCCGCGCTACACCCTCAAATTTCAACAAAGCCTCTGCTAATAAATCAAAAGGTGCTCCTGCTAAAACAGCCATAGACAAAGCAGTAACAGCGTTAAACAAGTTATGATGTCCTGGCAAACAAAACTCCATATCACGCAACACTCCTTGGGGGGCTATAAAATCAAATTTGTAAGCGCCGTTTTCAATCCGTATGTTCTGCCCTTGGTAGGTTGCGGGTGCCTCAAGGGCGATATCTTGACCCTGTAGAGGCAATCCTTTTTTGTGCAAGAGTCTATTTTTATTGGGTACTAAATCTGCAAAGTCGACAAAAGAAGCCTCCAAAGCAGTTGCGTCTTTATAGATATCTAAATGATCTGCATCCATGGAAGTAATACACGCAATGTCTGGTTGTAATGTTAAAAAAGAGCGGTCAAACTCATCTGCCTCCACAACTGTTATGGCAGTCCCCTTACTTATAAAGTTGGATTTGTAATTTTCTGTGATGCCCCCCAAAAAGGCAGTTACTGGCATATCACAATAGGCCAATAAATGTCCTAAAATTGCAGAGGTAGTTGTTTTCCCGTGGGTCCCAGCAACGGCCAAACAAAGCGTATCTTGGGTCAATGCACCTAAAAATACAGAGCGCTTTACAACCCTATAATTGTGACTAGTAAACCACTGCAATAGTTTGTTTTCCTGAGGAATTGCTGGTGTGTACACCACTAGAATACTTGGGTTGTTTTTAACTTGCTGTGGCAGAGATTCCACACTATCTGTAAAGCTTATAATAGCTCCTTCTTTCTCTAGCGTGGTGGTTAGGGTGGTTGCTGTTTTATCATACCCAAAGACAGCAAGGTTCTTGTTGAGAGCAAACCGAGCTAAGGCGCTCATCCCTATCCCGCCAATACCAACGAAATATATAGATTGTATGTTGTCTAGAGAATTCATCTATGGGTATGAGAAATTAATTTTTCAATTTGATCGGCTATATCTTTTGTAGCGTTGGGTTTTGCCAATGCTAAAATTGCTGTTCCTAATTGTTTTTGTTTTTCAGTATTGTTTAGCAAGTCTTCAATGATAGATTTAAACTGCTTTTGGGCATCTTTTTCATGCAATAAAATTGCCGCATTGTGTTGAGAGATGGAAAGGGCATTTTTTGTTTGATGATCTTCAGCCACGTTAGGACTTGGTATAAATATAACTGGCTTCCCTACAAGGCATAATTCAGACACAGATAAAGCCCCTGCTCTACTTATAATAACATCTGCAGCCCCATACGCTAAATCCATGCGCTGTATAAAAGGATGAACCTGAATGTTTTGTTGGATTCGGTTTTGATAACCTCTGGCATATATCTTACCACATTGCCAAATCACCTGGATTTGATTTGTATTAAAATAAGGCAAGTGGGCATCTATCAATTCATTTATTTTTTTGGCTCCTAAAGAACCTCCCAACACCAAAATAGTTTTGGCTTTCGCACTCAGCTTAAAAAAGGAGTGTGCCTCAGAAGAATTTCCCTTGACATTCAGCAAGTCTTGACGTACAGGATTTCCTGTTAGATGTATTTTATTGGCAGGGAAAAATCGATCCATTGTATCATAGGCTGTGCATATGCTTTGTACATCTTTACCCAACCATGCATTGGTGATTCCTGCTTGGCTATTTTGCTCCTGAATCAAACAAGGAATCCCTCTCAAAGATGCCATTTTCAATAATGGTGCACTCGCATAGCCTCCCGTGCCAATAGCAATGTCGGGTCTAAAGGATTTGATTATTTTTCTAGAGGCCCACAAACTAGAGAGTAATTTAAAAGGAAATAATAGGTTTTTAAAAGATAAAGAACGTTGCAGGCCAGAAATCCAAAGTCCTTTAATCGTGTAGCCCGCTTGAGGAACTTTCTGCATTTCCATTCTATCGCTGGCACCAACAAACAAAAACGAAGCCCTGGGGAATCTAAGCTTTAATTCATTAGCAATGGCAATTGCTGGATAGATATGACCACCAGTTCCTCCCCCTGAGATAATAAATTTGTATGTTTTTTGTCTATTGATACTATGCTATTTAAAGGGTTTGACTCAATACATCAAGTGGGTTATCCATTGCCTGCTCTTGATTTTTTTCTACTTCTCTTTTTGCACTTACGCTCAACACAATGCCCAATGCAAGGCAAGTCATCCAAATACTAGTACCACCGCTACTTATAAGAGGTAAGGTTTGTCCAGTAACTGGAAATAACTCTACGGCAACGGCCATATTTACCAGGGCCTGGAATACTATAGGGAGCCCAACACCAATGACCAGTAATTTTGCAAACATAGAACTGGCTTTATGAGCTACAACAACCAATCTAAAGAGCAATAACAAGTACACCAGCATGACAATTAAGGCGCCTAATATCCCAAATTCTTCAACAATAATGGCATATATGAAATCAGAGGAAGATTGTGGTAAAAAGTTTTTTTGCACGCTTTTTCCTGGACCCAAACCAGTGATTCCTCCAGAGGCAATAGCAGTTTTTGCTTTCGTGATTTGATAAGCTGCTTCTTTATCTGTTTTGTCAACAAAACTAACTACCCTGCTAATCCAGGTATCAACTCTATTGGGAAACATATCTGGAAATGCTTTTGCTGTCACTACAAACAGACTCAGTAAAAGCAATCCTGTGGTTAAAATAATAGCCAAATACTTAAAGGGATACCCGCCAATAAATACCAATAAAACAACCATAGCAAAAATAATTGCAGCTGTCGAAAAATTTGCAGGTAATATCAACCCTAACACTAAAAAAACCGGTAGCCACAAAGGCACAAGGGTTTGTTTAAAACTAACCTCAGCGCCAGTAATGGTTGATAGATATCTAGCTACATAACACATTAGCACAACTGCAGCCAAAGTAGAGGTCTGAAAAGTAACTCCCACCAAAGGAACTCGTATCCACCTGCTGGCATTTGCACCTTCAATGGTGGTCCCCTGAGCCATAATCAAAAGAAGTAAAACCAAAACAATTGGAAGGGCAATCATAGATAAGCCTTTAAAATAGTGATATGGTATTTTGTGCACACCATATAAGATTCCAAAGCCAAGTACAAGATGGGCAAAATGCTTTGCTAGGAATTTAAATGTATTTCCATCTCCATATAAATATGCTAAATTGCTACTGGCACTATACACCGGTAGAAAAGAAAAAATAGCCAATACCCCAATAATGGCCCAAATTACCCTATCTCCTTGTATGTTTTTAAATATTGACTTCACTTATCAGTATAAAATTTTGCGATTTAATTATTGCGCCCTATTGATTAAAGATGTCTTACAGCTTCTTTAAATT
>CATEMS010000020.1 GCA_949507465.1 Flavobacteriaceae bacterium | reverse complement strand
TTGGGGCGCTTTTATACTCGGGTTTAACATTCCTAGATGTTCTAAAACGCGCATGACTCCTTCTACACCTTGAGTGACAATTTTTTTATGGCTGCTTTGTGATTTCCCTCCTTCAAAAAGCAAGATTGGAGTCCCTATTTTATGACAGGTTGCTCTGTATGATTTTGAAATATTAGAGGCATATACTGTAAAGGGCGCATTGAATACAGCCGCCAACTTCAGTAGTTCAAGGTTTTTGGGAATGATACGAATCTGTGGGGCATTAAATCGTTGAGCACCTCCCGTATGAAAATCAAGGCAATAATCTGCAAAAGGCAATATCTCTTTGGTAAAATAATAAGCCACTCTGCTCGCTAGTGAACCTGTTTTAGTACCTGGAAAAACCCTGTTGAGATCTCTTCCATCAGGAAAAGTTCTGTCGGCATTTAAAAATCCAAAAGTGTTTAAAATAGGAATGCATATGGTTGTCCCCACACATGGGATATTTATTTTTTTTGCAATAATTTGACGTACAATTTCTACACCGTTAATTTCGTCTCCATGAATACCTGCGGTAATCAGTAGAGTTGGCCCGGGTTTTATGCTGCGCTGAATCACAACAGGTATTTCTACTTTGCTTGAAGTATAGAGTTTAGCAAAGCTAAAATTGATGGTTTTACTTTCTCCTAAAGCTATTTTTTCACCAAGTATGACAAGGTCTGTGTTTTTGTGTGCCATAAAAGAAAATATATTATTTTTTCTGCTGTTCTATAAATGTTATGATTTTTCCTGATATGTTTAATCCTGTAGCTGTTTCAATACCCTCTAGACCAGGAGTAGAATTAATTTCCAAGACCAAAGGCCCTCTTTTTGAAGCCAACATATCTACACCGCAGACACTTAAATTTAATGCTTTTGCTGCGGCAACTGCTATTTGCTTTTCTGTATTTGATAACTGTATGCTGTTTGCACTTCCACCTTGATGTAAGTTAGACCTAAAATCTCCATCTTTAGATGTTCGTTTGATGGCGGCCACTACTTGCCTATCAATCACAAAGGCACGTATATCAGTGCCCTGCGCCTCTGCAATGAATTCTTGCATAACAAACTTTACTTTTGCAGATTGCAGGGTTTGAGCTGTAGTAAGTGCATTTTTATAGTTTTCGCATAAAATAACACCTTGGCCATGGGTGCCCTCCAAAATTTTAATAATTATTGGATGATCTCCAAAATCTTTTACAAACACATCCAAATACGGGGATGAACCCAAAGTAGTTTTAGGCATAGCAATGCCTTTTTGTGCTAGTATTTGAAAACAAGTCCACTTATCTCTGGAGGTAACAATACCTTTTGAGGAGGCGATACTAAAAACGCCCATAGCTTCAAAATGCCTCACAATTGACGCGCCCCTGTAGGTGTTTGACGCGCCAATTCTAGGAATAATAGCATCAAGATCATCGATAATTTGATCATGGTACTGTACAACAGCTTTGTTATTAACGATGGTTAAATTACAGTAGGTAGGATCAATGATTTCTATATCATGATTTTGAACCTCTCCAGCTTTTAAGAGGCGTTGTGTAGAGTATAATTGTTGGGCTCGAGAAAGAATAGCAATGTTCATCTTTGAGATCTTGGTTATTGCAATGTACTAAAAAATCAGATTTAAATTTCATAAAGCCATTACCTGGAGTCAGATCAGATAGGACTAATTTCGTGATAGAATACAAGCCAATATCACAAAATGCTTTTATCTTTACCCTATGGCACACCCACCAGTAGTTCTTCAAGTTTCTACCCTACCAGATACCCCTGGTGTGTACCAGTATTATGATAAAAACGGGCAGCTTTTATACATCGGAAAAGCAAAAAATTTAAAAAAACGGGTTGCTTCTTATTTCAACAAAACCCACGATAATGCCCGCACACGCATCCTGGTTAAACAAATTGTTGACATCAAACACATCGTAGTTGCCACAGAGACAGACGCCCTGTTGTTAGAAAACAACCTGATTAAAAAATACCAACCCAAATACAATGTCCTTTTAAAGGATGATAAAACCTATCCATGGATTTGTATAAAAAAAGAGCGCTTCCCAAGAGTGTTTTCTACCCGCAGGCTTATCAAAGACGGCAGTGAATACTTTGGGCCGTATACCAATTTTAAAACAGTGCACACCCTTTTAGATTTAATAAAAGGGCTGTATCCTTTGCGCAGCTGCAACTATGATTTGGCTCAACAAAAAATAAGCAATGGAAAATATAAAGTTTGTTTGGAGTACCATCTTGGAAATTGCCTAGGCCCTTGTGAAAATTTACATTCAGAAGCATCATACAACACCTCCATTGATGCCATTAGAAATCTTTTAAAAGGGAATTTCAAAGAGTCTTTAGGGGGGTTTAAAAACCAGATGAAGCAATATGCTGCCAATCTGCAATTTGAAGATGCACAGCGTATAAAGGAAAAAATAGAAGCTTTAGAAAACTACCAAAGTAAGTCTACTGTTGTAAATCCAAACATTAATAATGTAGACGTCTTTAGTGTCATTAGTGATGAGAGTTATGGGTATGTCAATTTTTTGCAACTTTCTTTTGGGTCCATCATTAGAAGCCATACCCTTGAGGTAAAGAAAAAATTAGATGAGACAGATGCTCAATTATTAGAGCTTTGTGTTATGGAGCTGCGCCAAAGATTTAACTCCCAATCTAAAGAGGTGTATGTACCCTTTACCATCAACGTAGAGGCTGGGGTAAAATTACATATTCCTAAACTGGGGGATAAAAAGAAAATTTTGGATCTATCCATTCGAAATGCTAAGTATTATAGAATGGAGCGTTTCAAACAAGCCAAAATTGTAGATCCAGCAAGGCATGCAAATAGAATTATGGCGCAAATGAAAAAAGATTTACGCCTTGTTGAGGAGCCTCGTCATATAGAGTGTTTTGATAATAGTAATATTCAAGGAACCAATCCTGTGGCGGCATGCGTGGTTTTTAAAGATGGAAAGCCAAGTAAAAAGGACTACCGCAAGTTTACCATTAAAACGGTGGTAGGCCCTGATGATTTTGCTTCTATGGAGGAGGTTGTCTACAGAAGATACAAGCGTTTACTTGAAGAAAAGCAGCCTTTGCCCCAACTTATTATTATTGATGGAGGAAAGGGGCAGCTCTCCTCCTCTTTAAAAGCTCTAGATAAACTTGACTTGCGAGGAAAAATAGCTATTATTGGGATTGCAAAACGATTAGAAGAATTGTTCTACCCAGAAGATCCCATACCCTTGTATTTGGATAAAAAATCTGAGACCTTAAAGATCATTCAACAATTGAGAAATGAAGCCCACCGTTTTGGCATTACATTTCATAGACAAAAAAGAAGTAAAGAGGCCTTAAATACTGCCCTAGAGACCATTGAGGGCATTGGTCAGAAAACAGTTGTTGATCTGTTGCGAGTTTTTAAAAGCAAGAAACGTATTGGGGAGGCTTCTTTTGAGGATTTAACAAAAGTAATTGGCCCTAGTAGGGCAAAAAAAATTAGAGTTCACTTTAACTACACTCCATCAAAAGAAGAAAAATAGCCCTTAATTGAGAGGTACTTTTTTACGTCTTTACTGCTCAATTTTTCCGATATTTGTGTAACTCGAAAAAATCTATCTATGCCACGTTATCATTCCTTAGGTAAAATACCACCCAAAAGACACACTCAATTTCGTAAACCAGATGGCTCTCTTTACAGTGAACAATTGTTTGGCACCATTGGTTTTGATGGTATGTATACCAACTCATATCATGTGCATCGTCCAACGATGGTCAAGGCTATAAAAAAGCAATACAGCGTTGCTCCTACAATTGCCAAACAAAACAATATCCAATCATACCGTTTTAGAGGATTTCAAGTGGCCCCTGAAAACGATTATCTGGAGAGTCGAAAAGCAATGCTTACCAATAGTGATTGTACGATCATTCTGGCAGCTCCAAAAAAATCGCTGAAGGACTACTTTTATAAAAATACCGATTCAGATGAGTTGTTGTTTGTTCATAAAGGGTCCGGAACCCTCCGCACACATCTAGGAAATCTAGATTTTAAATATGGAGATTACCTGTTAATACCCAGAGGTATTATCTATCAAATTGATTTTGACACCCAGGACAACAGGCTCTTTATTGTAGAGTCTACAAGGCCTATTTATACTCCAAAGCGATATCGTAATTGGTTCGGCCAGCATCTAGAGCACTCGCCTTTTTGTGAGCGAGACATTCGGGTTCCTCATGAGCTAGAAACTAACGACGAAAAAGGAGATTTTTTAATAAAAGTAAAAAAGAACAATGAGCTGATAGAAATGGTATACGCCTCTCATCCATTTGATGTGGTTGGCTATGATGGGTATAATTATCCTTATGCATTTTCTATTCATGATTTTGAGCCCATAACAGGTCGTATTCATCAACCACCACCGGTGCATCAAACCTTTGAGACAGATGCTTTTGTTGTTTGCTCTTTTTGCCACCGCTTGTATGATTACCACCCCCTGAGTATCCCAGCTCCTTATAACCATAGCAATATAGACAGTGATGAGGTGTTGTATTATGTAGCGGGTGATTTTATGAGCAGAAATGATATAGATGCCGGACATATCTCCCTGCATCCAGCAGGAATTCCTCATGGGCCTCACCCAGGCGCAGCTGAGCGGAGTATTGGCAAAAAAGGGAGTGATGAACTTGCCGTTATGGTAGATACCTTTAAACCCCTAATGGTTACACAACAGGCTATGGAAATTGCTGATCAAGACTATTTTAAAAGCTGGTTGTAATACTTCATAGCAAAAGAAATGGAACAAATTTTGTGTGTAAGCATGTATGGTTTTCAATCACATTCAATGAAAAAGGTAGTTTTCTTAATTTTAATTTGTTTTACATCCCTGCTCAGCGCTCAAAAAAAAGCCTATGGAGACGGAGAGTGGTTCAAATTTAGGATACATTATGGCCCCATAACTGCAGGATACGCAACCCTAAAAGTGGAGGATGTTGTTTTAAATAATAAAGCCGTTTTTCATGTTCAGGGAGAGGGGCACACTACTGGGATTACAAAATTACTTTTTAATGTGGAGGATTATTATGAGTCCTACATAGACAAGGAGCTTGATATTCCACACCGTTTTGTGCGAAAGATTGATGAGGGTGGATATACCAAGGATCTGGTAATAGACTTTGATTATGATTCTCAACAAGCCATCATCACAGATAACAAACACAATACCGTTGTTAAAGAACCAATACTGCCCGATGTGCAAGACATGGTTTCTTCTTTTTATTACCTGCGCAACCATTTAGATACAGAAAATATCAAACAAGGTGATATGATTGATATGAACATGTTTTTTGACAGAGGCAATTATAAATTCAGGCTTAAATTTTTGGGTAGAGAGACCTTAAAAACTACCTTTGGAAAAGTCCCTACTATGATATTTAGGCCCTATGTTGAATCTGGCCGTGTCTTTGAAGAAGAAGAAAGTTTAACGGTTTGGGTAACAGATGATGCCAATAAAATGCCCATTGTTATAAAAGCAGATTTAGTGGTAGGTTCTCTAAAAGCAACACTAACACAGTTTAAGGGGCTTACACATCAGTTTAAAATTATTCCACAATAAATATCCTATGGAGCTTACACCGAAAACCAAAGAATTACTAAAACAACTTGAAGATAAGTTTGGAGCCATAGGGCAAAACCTAGACACCCATCTAGAGGGATTGTTACATGCTACTCCAATAACATATTGGGATTATATTCAAACAGATGCGCTGCTTAATCTTCAAATACAGCGAACCAAACAGCCTGATGAGATGGTTTTCATTATGTACCATCAAGTAAATGAATTACTGTTTAAAATGATCCTTTGGGAAATAGAGCAAGTTTCTAAAAACTCAAGCCTTACGGCTACTTTCTTTAGTGAAAAGTTAATGAGAGTGAGTCGTTACTTTGACATACTAACGTCTTCCTTTAATATCATGCGAGAAGGAATGGATAGAGCCCAGTACATGAAATTTAGGACAACCCTTACTCCTGCCAGTGGTTTTCAGAGCGCACAGTACAGAAAAATTGAATTTGCCTCAACAGATTTAATCAATTTAATTGATGCCAGATTTAGAGATACCATAGACAGAAACACCTCTTATGAGCATGCGCTGGAACATTTGTATTGGCAAGCAGCTGGCAAAGATTATAAAACAGGAGAAAAATCGTACTTACTGTCATCATTTGAGAAGAAATACCACAAAGAATTTGTAGAATTTACCCAAGAGTACAATACCATAAATTTGTATGCAAAATTTAAAGGTCTTACTGAAAAAGTCAGGCAAGACCCTCATCTTGTAAAGGCAATGCGCCATTTTGATTATACTGTAAATATTACATGGGTAATGGCTCACTACAATGCAGCAAAATACTACATAGGGAGTACCGATAACGACGATCAATTACAAGCTACTGGAGGAAGTGACTGGACAAAATATATGTTGCCAAAATATCAAAAAAGAGTCTTTTTTCCTGAAGTGTGGACCGCACAAGAACTAGCAGATTGGGGGCAAAATGTGTAAAGAAAATATCCAAAAAATACAATCATTGAAGACTCTTGCCATCTATCTTGGACTCCTATTTGTTTTTATTGCCTGTGGTGATACTACTTCAGAGAAAAATCAAGAAAAAACTCAAAAAATTATAAAACCCTTGGTAGCATATGGGTTTGATTTAAACCAGTTTAATGCAGTTAGCGATACTGTTAAAAACGGAGACACTTTCGGGGCTATTTTAAATAGCCATGGTGTTAGTCACTCCACCATATTTAATATTGCCACAAAATACAGAGACACTTTTGATGTGCGCCGTTTGGTTGTAGGCAAGCCCTACCTGGTATTAAAATCTAAAGACACTCTCAATAGGCTTCAGTATTTTGTATACGGGAAAAACAAAATCCAATACGCCGTTGTAGACCTCAAGGATTCTCTTAGAGTCTATACCAAAAGAAAGCCAGTAACATATGTCGATAAATATGCCTCTGGAGTGATAGAAAACTCCTTGTATCTTACCATGGAAGAAAATAACTTAAGCCCTGCCATGACAGATAGGTTGGCAAACATTTACGCCTGGACGGTTAATTTTTTTAAAATCCAAAAAGGAGATCGGTTTAAAGTTGTATACACAGAAAAATTTATTGACGACACAGTATCTGCAGGGATTCATAAAATTAAGGCTTCTTATTTTGAGCACAAAGGAGTACCATTATATGCTTTTGGATACGAAAATCAGAAACTACCCTCTTTGGATTTCTACGATGAAAAAGCTCAAAATCTTAGGCGGGCATTTTTAAAGGCACCGGTAAAGTTTAGTAGGATTTCTTCAAAGTATAACCTTAAGAGAAGAATAAAATACTATGGCTATAAACTACGCCCTCACAAAGGAACAGATTTTTCTGCTCGTATTGGATCTCCTATTCTGGCTACCGCAGACGGTACCGTTACCAAAGCAGAGCGAAAGGGAGGCAACGGAATTTATGTCAAAATTAGGCACAACAGCACCTATGAAACTCAATATTTGCACATGAAGAAATACAACGTTCGTGTTGGAGATTTTGTAAGACAAGGTGATGTGATTGGCTGGGTAGGTATGACAGGCAATTCTGGTGGGCCTCATGTTTGTTATCGTTTTTGGAAAAATGGAAGACAAGTAGATCCCTTTAAGCAAGACTTACCGGCATCAAAACCACTGGCAAAGCAGTATCACCAAGATTACTTCTCATACATTGCCCCCCTCAAAGAGCAAATAGACGCCATTGAATATTAGGATAAAGTGTTGATAACCTTGTTATTAATTATTTTTCTAACCTCAAAATAGTTGTATCTCTAAATGGTACCTTTATTTTAAAGGTTACTTAATGTTTTCTTAAGCCTAGGAGTAGGAGAATTATACAATTAGGTGTACTTTTGCTTAAAATTTTTATTCTTTAAAAACAAACACATGAAAAAACTTTTACTTTTATTAGTATTGCTAGGCGGTTTCACTGCCTTTGGACAAGGCACCATTACAGGGAGTCTTATGGATATGGACCTTGGAGGCCCACTTCCCGGAGCAAATGTTATTGAAGCTGGCACAAACAACGGTGTTGTAACAGACTTTTATGGTAATTTTAGTATTACAGTAGCTAACAGCCAAGGAGCACTTGAGCTTAGTTATGTTGGGGACCAAAAAAAGACAATTTCTTACACCCTATCTGGTGAGACTCTTGATCTTGGTTCTATTTCAGTAAGCCAAGCAGCAGCATCTTTAGATGAGGTAATACTTATTGGGTCTGGAGTTATCCAGGTTGCAGAAGGAAGAAGAACTCCTGTTGCAGTATCTACCATTAGAGCTGAGGAGATTTCTACCAAAGCCGCAGGTAACGTAGAATTTACTGAAGCTATGAAAAACACACCATCTGTGTATGTAGCAAATCAGGGATCTGGTTTTGGAGACAGTCAAATATTCTTACGTGGTTTTGATGACACCAACACTGCTTTCTTGTTAAACGGGCAACCAATTAACGGACAAGAAGATGGTAAAATGTACTGGTCTAACTGGTCTGGAATGAGTGATGTTGCAAATGCAGTACAAGTACAAAGAGGTCTAGGAGCAT
>CATEMS010000019.1 GCA_949507465.1 Flavobacteriaceae bacterium | reverse complement strand
ATTTTTAAAAAAAAATAAAAGAAAAAGAATGAAAAAAATACACTTTAAATTACCAATGCTGGCATTAGGTGCAGCATTTGTTTTAACAACATCATGTAATGATGGTGCCAAGTCAATGGATAGTGCTAAGTTATCTGTTCCCTTCGAAAAATATGAATTAGAAAATGGTTTAGATGTTATTCTTCACCAAGACAAAAGTGATCCGATAGTTTCTCTTGCGGTTCAGTATGGTGTTGGTTCAAATAGAGAGAAGACTGGACGTACTGGTTTTGCTCATCTATTCGAGCATATGTTGTTTCAGGAATCAGAAAATGTACCACAAGATCAATTTTTTAAGAAAATTCAAGATGCTGGCGGTACCTTAAACGGTGGCACATGGAAAGACGGTACCATATACTACGAAACAGTTCCAAAAAACGCCATGGAGATGATGATGTGGCTAGAGAGTGACCGTATGGGGTGGTTTATAAACACTGTGACACAATCTGCCTTTGAAAACCAACAAGAAGTGGTGCAAAACGAAAAGCGCCAACGTGTCGATAATAATCCTTACGGACACACTGGATGGGTAATAGACAAGGCAATTTATCCTGAGGGACACCCTTACAACTGGCAAGTTATTGGTGAATTGGTAGACCTTCAAAACGCCACTCTTGAAGATGTTAGAGAGTTTTATGAGAAATTTTATGGTACCAATAATGCTACTTTAGTTTTGGTTGGTGATTTTGAAACAGATCAAGCAAAAACAATGATTGAAAAATACTTTGGGGAAGTAAAAAGAGGAGAGGATGTTCCGAAATTAAAGCCAATGCGAACTACCCTAGAGCAAACAAAAAGATTATACCACGAAGATAATTTTGCAACCACTGCTCAATTAAATATGGTTTGGCCAACACTTGAACAGTATACGGATGATGCATATGCCCTTGGTGTTCTTGCAGAATTAATATCTAGTGGTAAAAATGCACCCCTTTATAAGATTCTTGAGAAGCAGGAGGGATTATCATCAAGTTATTATTCTTTTAACCGTTCGGCAGAGTTGGCAGGTGTTTTTAGAATTTCTGTAACTGCAAATGACGGTAAGAGTTTAAATGATGTTGAAGCAGGTGTTAATGCTGCCTTTGAATTATTTGAAAAAGACGGGCTAACAGATAGGGATATTGAGCGCGTGAAGGCTGGTCTTGAAACAAGTTTTTATAACGGTATTAGTAGTGTGCAAGGAAAGGCATTTCAATTGGCGAGCTATAATGTATTTGCAGGAAGCCCCAGTTTCATTGAAACTGACATTGAAAACATCCAAAAGGTAACCAAAGAAGATGTAATACGCGTTTACAATACTTACATCAAAGACATGCCTTTTGTAATGACTAGTTTTGTGCCAAAAGGGAAGTTGGATTTAATTGCTGACAATTCTGTTAAGGCAGAGGTGGTTGAAGAAAAAATAGTTGAAAATATACAAAAACAAACCATAGAGAAAACAACAGAACCCGTAGCAAAAACTCCTTCTGTTTTTGATCGCTCTGTAGAGCCAGCACAAGGAGACTCTCCAGCATTAAATGTTCCAGAGAGTTGGAAAGAGGAGCTGAGCAATGGCATGATGGTGTATGGTATTGAGCAAAACGAGATCCCTACCGTGAATTTTAGTTTGGTAATGGATGGTGGACATTTATTGGATGATATGGATAAAAATGGGGTGGCTAGTTTAATTACAGAT
>CATEMS010000018.1 GCA_949507465.1 Flavobacteriaceae bacterium | reverse complement strand
GCAAGAAAAACACTTTTATGGTCAGGGTGCGTTTTGCGGGTTAAAAGTTTGGCTTACCAAAAACGCAAGCACCTTTGGATTTTATGAGGTGTATACAAAAGATGCAAACAGAAAAGGATTTTCTCATGAACCCTGGCACTTTAGCTATAAACCCATTTCAAAACCAATGCTTATGGCGTACAAAAAGCTTGATATAAAAAGCATCTTACAGCAGGAAAAAATAGCAGGTAGTGAGCATTTTACTGATAGCTTTATTGAAAAATATATTAAAGAACATATTTTAGATATCAATCCTGAGCTGCTTTAAATTGCTAAGCAAACACACCCTAAAGCGTCTAATTTTATGATTGTATTGTATCTGCCAACGGTTTTGTAATCATTAATTACTCCCTATCTTTACACCATGAACAAAAAAGTAATATTACTTATCCTTGACGGGTGGGGAAATACCCAAGATCCTAGTATCTCTGCCCCTGCTAGGGCAGAAACTCCCTTTATGGACGGCGTAATAAAAAAATATCCTCATGCTACCCTACTAACCCACGGAGCAAATGTTGGCCTTCCAGAGGGTCAAATGGGCAATAGCGAGGTTGGGCACATGAACCTTGGGGCCGGTAGAATAGTATATCAAGATTTGGCAAAAATTAATCTGGCTATAACTAATGACACCCTTAAGGATGAAAAAGTAGTTCAAAAAGCCTTCTCGTTCGCCAAAAACAACCATAAAAATGTTCATTTTCTCGGTTTGGTCTCTGATGGTGGGGTACATTCTCATATGGATCATATAAAAGGACTCCTCAAGGCAGCCAATGACCAGGATTTAAAAAATGTTTTTGTTCATGCCTTTACCGATGGACGTGATGTGGATCCAAAATCTGGTATCAAACACCTGGAAGATTTACAGAAATACATGCGCCAAACCACAGGAAGTATTGCCAGTGTTATTGGGCGTTACTTTGCCTTAGATAGAGACAACCGTTGGGAGCGTGTTAAAAAAGCCTATGATTTGTTATGCAGCGGCATTGGCACTCATACTACAAATATTTCGCAAAGCATTGAAAAAAGCTATCAAAATGGCGTTACAGACGAATTTTTGGAGCCACTTGTAGTCACTAAAAATAACCTTCCCATTGCAACTATTGAGAAAGATGATGTAGTGATATTCTTCAATTTTAGGACAGACCGTACAAGACAACTCACCCAGGTATTAACCCAGCATGATTTGGAAGATTATGGCATGAAAAAAATACCCTTGTATTTTGTAACCCTAACAAATTATGATGCCTCCTTTAAGGGTCTTGAAGTTATATATAATAAAGAAAACATCACCCAAACCCTCGGAGAGGTTTTAGAGAGTAACAACAAAACTCAAATACGCATAGCCGAAACAGAAAAATATCCTCATGTGACCTTTTTCTTTAATGGAGGAAGAGAAGTTGCTTTTAAGGGCGAGAAACGAATTTTATGTCCCTCCCCAAAGGTGGCCACCTATGATTTAAAACCAGAAATGAGTGCTTTTGATATTCAGGATAAAATCATTCCAGAAATTGAGTCAGAATCAGCAGATTTCATTTGTTTGAACTTTGCTAATCCAGACATGGTTGGCCATACTGGAGATTTACAGGCAGCTATAAAAGCATGTGAGGTGGTAGATAGCTGTGCCAAAAAAATAACACAAGCCGCACTGGCCCATGGGTATGTTACCATTATCATTGCGGACCACGGAAATAGTGAAACCATGTGTAATCCAGATGGATCACCAAATACCGCCCATACTATAAACCCTGTACCTCTGATTGTGGTAG
>CATEMS010000017.1 GCA_949507465.1 Flavobacteriaceae bacterium | reverse complement strand
GTACAGATCATCATCCATACATTGTTCGCTAATAATTCCATAATTTATTGTCTTAAAAGTTGTTTTGGTTTGTTTTAATTTAAAGTTTCGCCACCTTTTTCTCTGGTGCGTATACGATAAGCTTCATTGATGTCACTTACAAATATTTTTCCATCCCCTACTTCACCAGTAGCTCCAGCCTCAAGAATAGCTTGAATGGTAACATCCAAAAAGTTATCATTGACAACTATTGACAAATAACGGCGTTGGATATCGCTTGTACTGTAGGCCACTCCACGGTATACGTGACCTTCTTGTTCATTGCCCAATCCAGTAACATCCCAGTACGAAAAGAAATTTACTCCGACTTCATGTAGGGCTTTTTTAACCTCAGAAAATTTTGATTTTCTAATGATCGCTTCTACTTTTTTCATAATTAATTAAGTTTTGTTTTGAATTTTCAAAAGTATTCAAAATTGAAACAACCCCTATAATAAAAGACCTTTAAATATAAATATTTATCAAATAAGTAATTAACACCCCATTTTTTATAGGGATAACTAAAAAAAGTATATAAAGAATAAAAAAGCCTTAGATAACTCTAAGGCTTTTTCATCAAACAAACAAAACAAAATTAATATGTAGTTTTATGAGTTATTCAATATAAATAACAATACAAATTAAATTATTCTCTAGTTCTTTTTCCTGGATAAGCTAGTGAGCCATGCTCAGAAACATCCAATCCAGCAATTTCTTCTTCTTCGGTTACACGCAATCCAATTGTTGCTTTAAGAATACCGAATACGACGAAAGATAATACTACTGCCCATACCATATACGACAGTGCACCAACTAATTGTGCAACAAATTGTGCAGAACCACCTCCGTTGAACAATCCGATAGCTTCATCGCCATTTACACCCCAAAGACCAATAACAACTGTTCCCCAGAATCCAGCAACACCATGTACAGAAGCTGCACCAATAGCATCGTCAATTTTAAGTTTTTTCTCAATAAATTCAATTGAGAATACTACAATAACACCACCAATAAGACCTGCCAAAACAGCACCACCTTCGGTCATGTTTCCACATCCTGCAGTAATACTTACCAATCCTGCCAAAGCACCATTTAGGGTTTGAGCTAAGTTTGGTTTTCCATACCAAATCCAAGTTGTGATAAGCGCACCAAGGGCACCAGCAGCAGCAGCCAAGTTTGTGACAACAACAACAGCAGAAGCAGCAACAGCATCATCACCACCCCAAGCCAATTGAGATCCACCATTAAATCCGAACCATCCTAACCAAAGGATAAACACCCCTAGAGTAGACAAGATTTGGTTGTGCCCTGGAATTGGAACAACTTTTCCATCAACATATTTCCCAATTCGTGGTCCTACCATAAAAGCAGCAACAAGAGCAGCAAAACCACCAACACCATGAACAATAGAAGATCCTGCAAAGTCAATAAACTCAGCATCGAAAGTGGTGTTTAGCCATCCGCCATTCCATTCCCATCCCCCAGCAATTGGGTAAACGAAAGCTGTCATAACTACTGTAAAAATAGCATAAGTAGAATATTTTGTACGTCCTGCAATAGCTCCAGATACAATAGTTGCAGCAGTAGCAGCAAACATTGTTTGGAAGAATAAATCAGCACCATCTCCCTGTAGTATACCACTCCAGAAGAACCATCCGTTAGACGAATCACCATACATTAAAGAGTACCCTACAAACCAGTACGTTAGTGACCCAACACAAATGTCAAGTAAATTTTTCATTGCGATGTTTACCGCATTTTTTGATCGTGTCATTCCAGACTCTACTAATGTAAAACCAGCCTGCATGAAGAATACTAATATCCCTGATAATAGCATCCATAACATCCCCATGTCGCCTTCAATGGCTGCAGTGTCCTGAATTACCATTGGGATGTGTGTAAATAATGAATGTAACATAATTAAATTTTTTTAATAATAATTATAACTATATATAGTTAAATCGGTTAATTTTTGTCAAAAATATTCTATTTGATATTTATACCCTTAAAAAAATATAGTAAATATTTAATTTTTATTAATATTATAATTTATACCCCCTAAATTTAGGGGGTATGTAAAATTAATTATGCTTTTTTATAAATTAAGTGCTTTTAGGCGCTGAAAAGGTCCTGAAAAGGTCCTGAAACAAGCATTTACAGCATTGTCACCCCACAACCATTCCACTAGGGGCAGTATGATTGGTATCGGGTTGAACAAAGATTAATTGGCCATCACTAGCTTTGGCCATCAATAGCATCCCTTGGCTTTCAACACCACGTAGGGCTCGTGGTTTGAGGTTGCACAAAACGGTTACTTTTTGTCCTATTATAGTATCGGGCGTATAAAACTCTGCAATCCCCGAAACAATGGTACGGGTTTCGGTACCAATATCAACCTGTAGAACCAATAGTTTTTTGGTTTTAGGCATTTTTTTGGCGGCGACAATTGTTCCTATTCTTAAATCCATTTTTGAAAAATCTTCAAAAGGTATATTGGATTTTTGAGGCACAGCAGTTGTCGCTGCTGCATTGGCCGTTTTGCTGTCTTGTAGTTTTTTGAGTTGCGCTTCAATTTGAGCATCTTCTATTTTGGTAAATAATAAAGACACTGGGCCAATGGTATGTCCTGCTGGAAGGAGAGGTTTGGACGATGACGATGACGCTGACGCTGAAATAAATTCAGCGTGACATTTGGGTTCTGATTTGACATTCTTAATATCATTGTCACCCTGAGCTTGTTTCAGGGCAAGCATTTGTTGTAGTTTTTTGGCGGTAAACGGCAAAAAGGGTTCGGAAAGTATCGCTAATCCAGCGGCAATTTGTAGCGCTGTATTCATAATTGTTTTTACGCGTTCTGGATCTGTTTTAATAAGTTTCCAAGGTTCTTGGTCGGCCAAATATTTGTTGCCCACACGGGCCAAATTCATCAACTCCTGACTGGCTTCTCTAAAACGAAAACGCTCCAAAGAAGTTTCCAAAACTTTTGGGGTCTGTTGTAGCGTATCTAAGGCTTCTTTATCTGCTGCTGTCAATTGGGTTACCGCTGGAATTTTACCGTTATAATATTTATGTGTAAGCACCATTACCCGATTGATAAAATTACCATAAATGGCGACAAGTTCATTATTATTTCTTGCTTGAAAATCTTTCCAAGTAAAATCGTTGTCTTTGGTTTCTGGTGCGGTAGCCGTTAAAACATAACGTAATACATCTTGCTGATTTGGAAAATCTTTTAAATAATCGGGCAGCCATACGGCCCAGTTTTTGGAAGTCGATAATTTTTGCCCTTCTAAGTTCAAAAATTCGTTAGCAGGCACATTCTGTGGTAATATATAACTGCCTTCGGCCTTAAGCATGGCTGGAAAAATGATACAATGAAATACAATATTGTCTTTTCCAATAAAGTGCAGCAAGGTGGTGTCTTTGTCTTTCCAATAGGGTTCCCAATCTTTTCCCTTGGCTTTGGCCCATTCTTTTGTGGACGAAATATAACCAATTGGCGCATCAAACCATACATAAAGCACTTTGCCATCGGCTTCTTTCACAGGAACAGGAATTCCCCAATCGAGATCGCGCGTTACCGCTCTTGGAAGCAACCCATCATTAATCCATGACATGCATTGCCCATAGACATTGGGTTTCCAATCGGCTTTATGGTCTTTGCCAATCCATTGTTTTAAAAAATCTTCATGTTTATCAAGGGGCAAGTACCAATGCTTGGTCGATTTCAATTCGGGTACATTTCCTGTAATCGCTG
>CATEMS010000016.1 GCA_949507465.1 Flavobacteriaceae bacterium | reverse complement strand
ATGGTATTGCGAGAATTTGAGAGTAGTTTTTCTAAAGACCAGCCTGATGTTAGTTTGTATTTTTTAGATCTGTTAACTTACAGAGATGTATCTAATGAAATTGGATCTGTATTTGAGGTATTTCATCAAAGTCCGCAAGTTATAGTTGTAAAAAATGGTCAGGCTGTTTACCATGCCTCACACAACGATGTAAACTCAAATAACATCAAAGAGTTTGTTTGAATTAAATTAGGTGTCAAATTTTAGTTGTATACTCTATTTTTAAAGAGGATTATTTTTGATTATATCTTTTAACTTCAGTTTTAAGTCCTCACCCGTATCATACACCATTTGCTCATTTGAAGGGAAATTAATAAAGCTGTTTTGAAGAAGCCTCTTATCTTGTTTAGTTAGCGCTCTTTTATCTCCCGTGTATCTTGCAAAAATATTTTCAAACACAAACAGGCTAGCCATAGGAAAACGGTCTGATACTGAGTTTGTTTGTAAGTTTGTGTAAATGACATTTGCATCTATTGTGACAGATTTTATTTGCTTGGTTACAATCACTGCTGCAGATACAGTACGATAGACATCTTTTTTTATGTCATTACCCAAGCTATCTTTAGCTACATTTCCATTTTGATCATACTGGTATTCCCATCCGTCTTTGATTCGTTTGGAACGTCTTTGCTGTACTTCATTTAATCTTTCTGGAGAAATACCAATGTTAATAAAACTAAGTGTAATTCCAAAATAATAATCAATAGCCCTGTCTTGCTTGGTGTGGAACTGTGTCCAAAATTCATCAATACCATAAGAGTTTATTGCTAGTAATTCTTGCTCGAGAGATGCAGGTATGATTTGGTTGGTGTCATTTTTTAAATCAAGCAAAATAAAATCTGTACCATAAAAACGAGCATTCTCTTTTTTAACCCTCACGTCTTTGTAGTTTGGCTCAACATTCTCCAACTCGCAATAGATGTAATAGGCAGTTCTGTAATCTTTAAGTGTTTGGTATTGCATGTATAAATCAGCTTCATCATACAAGTAAGCAACATATGCCTTTTTTGCAGCTATAATTTTACTGCTGTAATCTTTGAATTCAAAGACAGCATTTTTTCCTTGAGTGCTATTTCGCAGCGGAAGTAATGGTCTTATTTTATCTTGAATGTAAACTAAATTTTGGTAGGTGTAATATATCTCTTTTGCCCCAGAGGTGTTTGCTTGTTTTTCTAGAAAAGAGATTCGTCTAGTGGCTTTGGCTACCGCTTTTTGAAATGCTTGTTCAATAATTGCAATATGTCCATCTCTTTTTTTAGAAGATTGATTTTTTTTCAATTTCTTTATAGCCAACTCAATCGCTTGCTCGTAGTTCCCGTTTGAGAGTAGTTTTTGATTTCTTTTTACACTATTGCAAGCGCTTATAAAAAAGAAGATTCCGCAAATAAAAAATAGCTTTCTCATATTCTACAGTCAATAAGCCTTTTGAATTGATGCCATGTGTGGGGTGGATTTATTTTCTATCAACGCTATGCTTTCCTGGTCCTAAAAGTGCAATAGCTAGAAAGGCAAACATAAACAACAATGCTTTTTCTTTCATGCCTATAGGGTCTGCGCCATGAACAATAAATGCAGCCACACCCATGGTTATAATTACAGGAATGCTAGCAAAACGTGTTTTGTATCCAATAATAACTAGAAGTGGGCAAATAGCCTCTGCTATTACAACTAAAATTGTTGTGGCCAAAACGCCAATACCGATTGGATCTCCCTGCATCAATGTTCCTTGAATGAGATTTAAAAGTTTTGGTATGCCATGAGAAAGCATCATCGCACTAAAAGTAAAGCGCAATATAAATAATCCAATGTGATAGGTAGAAGTCATAATATGTAGTGTTGCTATTTTTCTTTAAAAGTAAAAAAGTTTTTGGTATTTCAGTTTTTTTACTGACACAAATTTGAATTGTAATAGGGGAGGTATGATTTTATATTTAAGCTGTATTTTTACAAAAAAAATAAATTTGAAATGAATAAATTAAACGCTTGGATTTCTGCAGCAAGACTAAGAACCTTGCCTCTTTCTATGTCTGGGATATTGGCGGGGAGTGCCGTAGCGGTTAGGACCCAAGATTTTTCATTGCCAATTTTTATTCTTGCCCTAGCAACCACATTGGGTTTTCAGGTATTGTCAAACTTTGCCAATGATTACGGAGATGGAGTAAAGGGTACAGATAATCAAGACAGAGTAGGGCCAAAGCGTGCCTTACAAAGTGGTTTGTTGACAGCAAAAGAGTTAAAGCGTGGTATGATTGTAACGGCAATCACTACCCTGTTTGTATCATCTTTATTGATTTTTACAGCCTTTGGGAGTGAGCACATGGTGCTTTCTTTTGTCTTTTTTAATTTAGGAATTGCGGCTATTATAGCAGCAGTTAAATACACGGTTGGCGCTAATGCATATGGATATAGAGCCATGGGTGATTTATTTGTCTTTTTATTTTTTGGAATAGTAGGTGTTGTAGGATGCTATTTTTTATTTTCAAAATCTTTGGGCAACTCTGTTTTCTTTCTTGCTATCGCTATAGGTTGTATGAGTACTGCTGTTTTAAATTTAAATAATATGAGAGATCAATTTCAAGACGCTAAAGTTCAAAAAAACACATTGGCAGTTGTTTTAGGTCCAAAGAAAATAAAAATGTACCATGGGTTTTTAATGCTATCTGCGCTAGTTTCTGCCCTAGTATATCTGGTAGCTAGCCAAGCAAAACCAATGTATTATACTGCGCTGATTGCCTTTATTCCGCTAGTTTTAAATGTGGTGAAGGTCTATAATAATGAGGATCCTGCAACATTGGATCCAGAACTTAAGAAAATAGCCCTTAGTACTTTTGTTTTTGCACTATTGCTTTTTGTTACAAGTTTTTTTAACTAAAGCTTAATTTTCTGGTAGGAAAAAAACAACTCAGGATGTTGTACTTTTATGTACTCTATCTTAATACCACAGATTGAGATTAATGATCATAACCACACCTATTGAAAGCACACTACAAAAAGCATATTCTTGAGTTTAAAACACCCAGCGGTACCTCCCGTGGTATTTTAAAAACAAAAGAGGCATGGTTTATTATCATTGAAGATATTAATTCTGTCGGAATAGGTGAGTGTGGATTATTACGAGGTTTAAGTATTGATGATCGTCCAGATTTTGAACAAAAATTACAATGGGTTTGTGCCAACATAGGTTTAGGTCTTAAGCAGTTGTATGATGCATTAACTGAGTTTCCATCCATACAAATGGGAGTCGAGACTGCTTTTAGGTCATTGGCATCTGATGATCCATTTCAAATTTATCCCTCAGAATTTTCAAGAGGGGAAACCGGTATTGCAATCAATGGTTTGATATGGATGGGTGATAAGGCATTCATGAGAGCGCAAATTGCCAATAAACTCAAAAATGGATTTAGCTGTATTAAAATGAAAATTGGGGCCTTACAATTTGAAACTGAGTTATCACTTTTAAAAAGTATTAGACAAGAGTTTTCTGCCTCCCAGATTGAAATAAGAGTTGATGCCAACGGTGCTTTTACACCTCACATGGCACTTGAGAAATTAAAATATTTGTCTGATTTAGATTTGCACTCCATAGAGCAACCTATTGCCGTTAACCAATGGGATCAAATGGCTTTTTTGTGTGAAAAAAGCCCACTAGATATAGCCCTAGATGAGGAGCTAATAGGAGTGTTTTCTACCCAAAAAAAAGAGCAACTACTAAAACACATCAACCCTCAATATATAATTTTAAAACCAAGTTTTATAGGAGGTTTTAAGGGGAGTGATTCTTGGATAGAAATATCTCAGGAAAATGATGTGGGTTGGTGGATAACATCTGCACTTGAGAGTAATGTAGGATTAAACGCTATTTCGCAGTATACTTTTACAAAAAATAGTACATTGCATCAAGGTTTAGGAACTGGAGGTTTATATACAAATAATATTTCCTCTCCATTACAGATAACAAAAGGGGCTCTGTTATACAACCCCAGTAAAAGATGGGATTTTAATTTATGAATTACTTACAACAAGCACATCGGGGAGAAAACAAACCATGGATGTTTTTGCTAACTTTTTTTTTAATTGCAGGCTTATTCATCTATAACTTATTATTTTTCTTATTTTTTAGCGAGGGTATAGACATCTCCCAAGAGCAACAAAAACTTTTTGAGTTAGTTCCTAGCAAAAATTTTTGGTTGGCGTTTAATTTATTGCCCTTTGTTTTTTTGTTGGGTTTGTTATTCCTACTTGTAAAAAAACTACATCAAAGAAGCATTCTGTCTTTAACCACAGCAAGAAAAAAAGTTGATTGGTCTCGTGTGTTGTTCTCATTTTCTCTTATTCTACTAATTACGTTAGTCTCTTTTGGCATTTCTTATTATAATGATCCCACACAAGTAGTGTTACAGATTGATCCCCTTAAATTTGGTGTTTTAGTGGTAATTAGTCTTTTACTGTTTCCATTTCAAATTGGTCTTGAAGAGTATCTTTTCAGGGGATATATGATGCAACACCTGGGCACTTTGCTTAAAAATAGGTGGATGCCACTGTTACTTACTTCTGTTTTATTTGGGGTTTTTCATAGTGCCAACCCAGAGGTAGCAGAGATGGGTTATACGATCATGGTATTTTATATAGGTACTGGATTGCTATTAGGTATCATGACCTTAATGGATGATGGTATAGAATTAGCGCTAGGGTTTCATTTTGGAAACAACCTATTGGCAGCTACCCTTGTGACTTCAGATTGGTCTGCACTGCAAACAGATGCTGCTTTTAAGTATACGGCAACCCAAGCAGATACAAGCACTATAGTTGATGTTATATTACCTGTTTTGGTTTTATATCCTATAATTTTATTAATATTATCAAAAAAATACAACTGGAATAACTGGAGTCAAAAGCTCTTTGGAAAAGTTACTGTAAAGGGTAGTTAGGTTTTAGACCTTTTGTGTAAACAACCCCCAACAAAATCGTTTTTAATTAAATATTTTTGGAACCATTGCAAAAATTACATCCTTCATTTAAATTTAATGGCCTTGAGTTTCAAACCTCTCAGGAGATTGTCTCTTTTGCCAATAAATTAATGGACAAAGGTGCCTTGCACGAGGTAGCGATTGCAAAATTTATAATAAAATGGTTTGATGATAAGCCACACATAACAGTTCAAACTTCAGGCTCTACAGGTGCTCCAAAGAAAATTAAATTACTAAAAACTAATATGGTTCAAAGCGCATTTGCCACTGGAGTGTATTTTAATTTAGGGACAAATAACACAGCATTACTTTGCTTGTCTGCAGAATATATTGCCGGAAAAATGATGTTGGTGAGAGCCTTGACCATGGGTTGGGATTTACACGTAGTTGCACCTGATAAGGATGCCATCACCCAATATGATAATACCTATGATTTTGCTGCTATGGTTCCATACCAGGTGTATCATACCTTAAACGCGTTGGATAAGATTAAAAAACTCATTATAGGCGGAGGTGTCATAGATCCAGATTTAGAGGCAAAACTTCAAACAAAATCAACACAGGTATATGCTACCTACGGTATGACAGAAACCATAACTCATGTTGCCATCAGGCGTGTTAATGGCGAAGATAAATCCAATGTCTATACAGCTTTGCCAAATGTTAGTTTTGAAGTAGATCATAGAGGTTGTTTGGTAATCGATGCTCCTAGTTTAGGTAGTTCAAAGCTTGTAACAAATGATGTTGTTACCCTCCATGATACAAAAAGTTTTGAATGGCTAGGCAGGTTTGACAATGTAATTAACAGTGGAGGTGTTAAGTTACATCCAGAAAAGATTGAACAAGTATTACGTGTTTTTATAAAGGTTCCTTTTATTATTTGCTCTATGCCAGATACTGCTCTGGGTGAGCAGCTTATTTTAGTTCTTGAACTGGATGATCCTAACCAAGTAGCCAATTATCGTGATGTTATCTCTGAGTTAGCGTCATACCAAAGACCAAAAAAAATATTTACCCTTTCAAAATTTCCATTAACAGAAACTGGAAAAATCAAGCGTGATGGTATTAAAAGTTTACTAAATAGTTACAGCTAAAACAACACAATTACAGACTCTTTGGTGGTGTGTGGTCGCGTTTTGTTTTTAAGTATCTTTAATAAAAACTACAGGGATCATGAAACAGTTTATTTTCTTATTTATTTTGTTAGCTGGGCCAAGCTCTTTGGTCTATTCACAGATACTGCCAGAGCGGGAGAGGGCTAGCCTGCGTGACGAAATTTTAAAAGATAGATTTGATACACTTTTGCCCAAATTAATGGATGACACCGGCATTGATATGTGGCTTGTTATTGCTAGAGAATACAATGAGGATCCAGTAATGCGTACAATGCTTCCAGCAACTTGGCTGAATGCGCGCAGAAGAACCATTTTGGTTTTTTACAGAAACAAAAAGCAAAATACCCTAGAGCGTCTTGCCGTTGCAAGGTATGATGTTGGAACAAATATCACCTCCTCTTGGGATAAAGAAAAACAGCCAAACCAATGGGAGCGTTTGGTAGAAATAATCAAAGAGCGTCCTGTCAATAAAATAGGAATTAATTATTCAAAACATTTTGGCATTGCAGACGGTTTAGTGCGCACAGATTATCAAGAACTTATGGAGGCACTGCCTGGTGATTTGGAAGAAAAAATAGTTTCTGCAGAGAAACTTGCCATTGGATGGATAGAAACCAGAACTGCCAAAGAAATGCTTCTTTACAATCAGTTGGTTGACATTACAAGCGCAATTATTGACCAAGCATTTAGCAGTGATGTGATTAGCCCAGGAAAAACAACAACAGATGATGTCGTTTGGTGGCTTCGAGAAAAGGTTACCTCTCTTGGTTTGGAGACTTGGTTTCATCCAACGATCGATATTCAGAGAAATAATGAAGAATTAAAAAGTCATATTTATTCCTTTTCTAAAGGAGAAAAAGAAAAAACAATTCTTCCTGGTGATCTATTACATTGTGATTTTGGCATCACCTATATTTCCTTGAATACAGATTGTCAAAGACATGCCTATGTTTTAGGACCAGAAGAAACCAAAGTGCCAGATTTTCTTGTCGATGCTTTTTCAAAGGGAAATCTGGTGCAGGATATCTTTACCAGTAATTTTAAGACAGGAAGAACAGGCAATGAAATACTTGCCATGTCTTTAAAACAGGCAAGAGAAATAGGATTGAGACCCTCTATTTATACCCATCCACTTGGCACTTATGGCCATAGCTCCGGAACAACACTAGGCATGTGGGATAGCCAACAAGGTGTACCTGTAAATGGTGATTACCCCCTGCATGAAAATACAGTCTATGCCATTGAATTAAATACCACCGTTACCATTTCGCAGTGGAATAAAGATATCAGGATTATGCTAGAGGAAGCGGGTTATTGGGCCCCTAGTGGGTTTAGGTATGTAAATGGCAGGCAACAGGCTATAAAAGCGATAGCTTGGTAGAAAAATTATACCTGTATCACACCCAAATTAAATTGTTTTTCAATCGGGGCATGATTTGCAGCTTCAATACCAATGGATATCCAATCTCTGGTTTGTAGCGGGTCTATGACTCCATCTGTCCAGATACGTGCGGCAGCATAATAGGGAGATATTTGATTGTCATACTTTGCTTTAATAGTATCATACAGCTCTTTTTCTTCCTTCTCAGATATTTTTTTTCCTTGTTTTTTTAGGGAGGCAGTTTCT
>CATEMS010000015.1 GCA_949507465.1 Flavobacteriaceae bacterium | reverse complement strand
CCTCAAAAGGCTCAGGCACTATCTGGCCCTCCTGACCAGGGTGGTGGATTTCCAAATAGTGGAGGTTTTAGGAGGGTTAAAAAAAATAAGAATAAAAAATAGAGGATAAAAAATCTTAAGAGTATTTCCTCCGTGTTTTAATTTTTGATATATGTCTTTTATGTGTGATAGCTTGTTATCAAATCCTTTAAAATAGGAAATTGCAGACTATTATTTTTATTTATACTACAAGACCTTAATTTTTAGAACCTATTTTTATAGCAATACTGAGAAAATTGTGATATTTTCTAAACGATACAGCTGTTTATTAAACATCAATAAATTGGTTTAGTACTTAATTCTGTTTATTTTCGCTAGGTATCAAACTGATAACCCTACCAAATGAAGATAATTAAGCAAATATTTCAAATAGTTGTTCTGCTTTTTTGCATTCAACTAAGTGCACAAAAACAAGATAACACCACACAGCAGGATTCTGGTATTTCTTTGGAAACACTTATCAAAGAAAAAAGTAATACCATCTCAATTACCCATCAACACACTAGTAGTGTGAGTGGTATTAACCACACCTACCTAAGACAAGCCATTAATGGTATTGAGGTGTATGGTACAGAATCTAGCCTTCATACAGATGTTTCTGGAAAAACGATTGTAACACACAATAATTTTTTAGAAGATATTTCCAATACTATAACTTCTAATAGCGCTAGTCTATCTGCATCTGAGGCCATATTTTCGGTTGCCAATAGTATGAATTATTCTATAAGTGGGCTTCAACAAATTGCCTATGAGGGTGGGCAAAGCAAAAAAACACTTTTCAATAACGGAGGCATCTCAGAAAAAGACATTCCTGTAAAACTTCTGTACCACTACGCAAAAAAAACTGGAACTAGAATAACCTGGGAACTTTCAATAAAAGAAATAGCAGGTTCAAATTGGTGGAATTTTCAGGTAGACGCGTCAACAGGTGAAATATTACATCAAGAAAACTGGACGGTATCATGTAATATTTTGGGAGATCACAACACCCACAACCACTCAATTAACGCAAGCGCTAGTAGAGAAACAATTCTAGAAGAAACAACAACAATGGCAGGTAGTTACAACGTATATCCAATGCCTGTTGAGTCTCCTAATTATGGTAACAGAGCACTGGTTTCAGATCCAGAAAATGCAATTGCATCTCCATTTGGATGGCATGACACCAATGGATCAAGTGGCGCAGAATTTACCATCACTCGAGGAAATAACACACACGCCTACGAGGATGGAGACAACCCAGGCTACAGCCCAGAGGGTGGAGCTGCTTTGATATTTGATTTTCCAATCAATGAAACCTACTCAAACGCAGACCAAAGTGAGGATGCTGTAATTACCAATCTATTTTATTGGAACAACATCATCCATGATGTTGTGTACCAATATGGATTTGATGAAGTAGCTGGTAATTTTCAAGAAAATAATTATGGGAATGGCGGGGCTGGAAGCGATTATGTAAATGCAGAAGCACAAGACGGCTCTGGAACCTGTAATGCAAATTTTTCTACTCCTGCAGATGGATCTAAGGGAAGAATGCAAATGTATGTGTGTAATTCTCGTGATGGAGATTTTGATAATGGTGTAATTGCACATGAATATGGCCATGGTATTTCAACAAGATTGACAGGAGGTGCAAGTAATTCAGGCTGTCTAAGTAGTTTTTCAACTCCAGAACAAATGGGAGAGGGCTGGAGTGACTTTTATGGCCTTTTATTAACGATGGAAACCGGTGATTCTAGGGCAGATGCCAGAGGAATTGGCACTTGGCTAATTGGCGAGGGACCCAATGGTGAAGGGATTAGACCGACGCCTTACAGTACTGATTTTGCAGTAAATGGTACAACTTATAGCGCTTTACCATCAGCGGTAGTTCCTCATGGAGTAGGTTATGTTTGGGCAACTATGTTATGGGAACTCACCTGGGATTTAATAGATGACCAAGGATTTGATACCGATTTTTACACTGG
>CATEMS010000014.1 GCA_949507465.1 Flavobacteriaceae bacterium | reverse complement strand
TCTTAAGGTATTGCATAAAACCATAAAAAAAGTAGAACAAGACATAGAAAACTTTAGTTTTAATACCTCTGTATCTACCTTTATGATTGCTGTAAATGAGCTTACAGCTCTAAAGTGTACTAGCAAAGAGATTCTAGAGCCTCTGGTAGTTTTAATCTCTCCGTATGCCCCTCACATTGCCGAGGAGTTGTGGCACAAACTAGGGCATCAGGAGAGTATTGCTGAGGTTTGCTATCCAGTTTTTGAGGCCCGCCATTTGATTGAGAGTAGTAAAGAGTACCCAATCTCCTTTAATGGTAAAATGCGGTTTAAAATGGAATTGCCTCTAGATATGTCTCACCAGGAGATTGAAGCAGCCGTTATGGCAAATCCAAAAACCATACAACAACTCGATGGGCGCGTGCCTAAAAAAGTAATTGTGGTACCAGGAAAAATTATAAATATTGTAGGATAAAAAATAGCACGCTTTTTGTAGTATAAAAGTTAATTTAAATCACAAATTATTATGATGGGATATTATATGCTTGCGGGACTACTCTTTTTGGCGAGTTCTTACATTAGCAACAAATTGAAAAGCAAATTCAAACACTATTCTAAAATACAACTCAAAAACGGCATGAGTGGTAGAGAAATTGCCGAAAAAATGCTTGCCGATAACTCAATAACAGATGTGGATGTTATTAGTGTAAGCGGTCAATTAACAGATCATTACAACCCCCAAAACAAAACAGTTAATTTAAGCCAATCTGTATATAATCAAACTAATGCAGCAGCAGCAGCTGTTGCAGCCCATGAGGTTGGTCATGCCGTACAGCATGCCACAGCCTACAATTGGCTAACACTGAGAAGTAAAATTGTCCCTGCCGTAGGCATCGCAAGTAAGTTGTCAAACATTATAATTATGATTGGTCTGGTGCTTTCTGGGACGGGTTCTTTTTTTGGAACAAATATATTTTTGTTAGGGATTGTTTTGTTTGCAATAACAACTGCTTTTTCTATTATAACCCTACCGGTAGAGTATGACGCAAGCAATCGCGCCTTGGCCTGGTTAGAAAAAGAGAAAGTTGTTACTCAAGAGGAATTAGTAGGGTCAAAAGATGCTCTAAAGTGGGCTGCAAGAACATACCTTGTAGCAGCCCTAGGATCTTTGGCAACCTTGCTATATTTTATAATGATGTTTCTAAATAGAAGATAAACTATCCAACTACATTCATGGGGTTATACCCCAAATAAGGGACTTTGGTTTCTGTAAAATCAATACCAAATTCTTTCAACTCCTTTAAAATAGGTTCATAGACCTCCTTACTAAGGGGTAATTGCACACCAGGGGTTGTGATCTCTTTATTTAAAATTCTAAGGGCAGCAATAGCAACGGGTAATCCAACAGTTTTTGCCATAGCGGTATAGTCTTGATCATCGCCAATGGCGACCATTTTACTATCTATTTGGTGTTTTTCACCTTCAAGTTCATAGCCAAATTTATGGTACATTACAATCATGTCTTTGTCATCAGGGGCCAAGGTCCATCTATCCATAAGTATTTTTTGTAAACCTTGAGCTGGAGTGGCATCTTTAATGTTGATGGTCTTGGTAGGGTTTAAAATATCAAGGTCTTCGATTTTATCCCACATTAAATCATCTTGGTCAATTTTAAGGCTGTGTCTTAGTTTTAATGCCACACTGTCTGTAGGTGAATAGGGTAAAAAACTATTTACAAACTCAAGATAGGTTAAGTTTTCTGAGTTTGGAATGGTATAGGTATCATCGGTCATACCAAGATGAACAAACATATTCCAGGCTTTGCTAAATCCAACCCTACGAATGGTTCCTCTGTAGAGTGTTAGAACATCTTCCAGACCGTACACACTTTGATATTTTAAACTATTTCTATTAGCATATACCTCAAATTTCCCGTATCCTTCTACCTCAATAAATTCTGTTCTTCTAAAAAGCCTGTTGTAGGGGATGTATTTATATTTTCCTTCCTGTATAAACTCTGCCGCACCCCCTTGACCTGCCAATACAACATTTCTTGGATTCCAGGTAAACTTGTAGTTCCATAAATTGGTGTCACTTTGTGGGGCTACCAATCCTCCTGTAAAACTTTCAAATAGAAGCATCTTGCCTCCTTTTTCTTTTATGCTGTCTATGACCTGCATGGCACTCATGTGGTCAATCCCTGGGTCTAGTCCAATTTCGTTCATAAACACTAGGCCTTTTTCTTTAGCCATTGGGTCTAGTTGCTGCATTTGATCACTTATGTAAGAGGCTGTAACCAAATGTTTCCCATAAGAAATACAATCACGAGCTACCTCTATGTGAAAACGAGCGGGAAGCATAGAAATTACGATATCACTATCCTCAATAGCTTTTTTACGCTGTTGGTGGTCAAACACATCTAACAAAATACCGCGGCCATTTGGATGGCCACTAGTAAGTTTTTGAGCATTTTCAATATTGATGTCTCCAATGGTCAAGAATAAATTCTCTGTGGTGCTTTTGTCTAGTAAGTACTTGATTAAACTTGTTGCAGAGCGGCCGGCGCCAATAATTAATAGGTTTCTCATCTGTTTGGATTTAAGTATCTTTATGCTGCTGTAAAGAGAGTAACGAAAATACAAATTTGTACCATACACTATGATAAAATACCATAAAAATATAGTCATAACTGCCAGTCTTTTGGCAATGCTTGCAATTGTATTAGGAGCTTTTGCGGCTCACGGTCTAAAGCCATTGATTTCTGCAGATTCATTGGCTGTTTTTCAAACAGGTGTAAGCTATCAGATGTACCATGCATTGGCATTACTGGCCTTGGCACTAATCCCTGGGTTAGGGATTCAAAAAGTAAAAATAGTTTTTAGGTTTTTTATCTTTGGAATCCTCTTTTTTTCTGGGTCATTATATATACTTGCCTTGAAAAGTGTAGTGCCATTTTCTATTTCCTTTTTGGCCCCCATTACTCCTATTGGCGGCTTGTTACTTATAGGTGGTTGGATACAACTAGCCTACCGCCTTTTTAACGCCTAATAGAATATGTTGTTGGATTTTATAAACCCTTTATTGGGTAACTTATTAACATAAGAGTTGAATAAATAAGAGCAGATGGCCCCACTGCTTTATGATGTTTTCTTATTTTTGCTTCACAACAATTCAAAAAAGTATGGCGGCTAGTAACCAAACTACAAAAACGATTTCTATTGATCAATACGGAATCACAAATGCAGAAGTTCATTATCAAATCTCTGCAAAACAACTCCATGAGATTTCAATTCAAAAAGGACAAGCAACGCAGTCAAATACGGGTGCACTTGCAGTAAATACGGGTGAGTTTACCGGTAGATCTCCTCTAGACAGGTTCATTGTAAAAGATGCTGTTACACAAGATAAAGTGTGGTGGGGGGATATCAATATTCCTTTTGAATCATCCAAATTTGATACTCTGTATGACAAGGTAACCGCATATCTGTCTAATAAAGAGGTATATGTTCGTGATAGTTATGCTTGTGCAGATCCAAAATACAGGTTAAACATACGCGTAATTAACGAGTACCCTTGGTCTAACATGTTTGCATACAATATGTTTTTACGCCCAACCGCCGATCAGTTGGATGGGTTTGACCCAGAGTGGTTGATTGTAAATGCACCTGGATTTATGGCAGATGCTACTATAGACGGAACGCGCCAACACAATTTTGCCATACTAAATTTTGAAAAGAAAATAGCTCTAATTGGGGGTACTGGTTATACAGGAGAAATAAAAAAAGGAATTTTTTCTGCCTTAAACTTTATTTTACCGATTTATAAAAACACTCTGCCCATGCACTGTTCTGCAAATGTAGGAGCGGATGGTCAAACGGCTATCTTCTTTGGTTTGTCTGGTACAGGAAAAACAACTCTTTCTGCAGATCCTCAAAGAAAGTTAATTGGCGATGATGAGCATGGTTGGACAGCAGAAAATACTGTCTTTAATTTTGAGGGTGGTTGTTATGCTAAGGTGATTAATCTTTCCCAAGAAAACGAGCCAGATATATTCAATGCCATCAAACCTGGGGCAATTCTAGAAAATGTGATTATGGATGCCCAAGGAGCTGTGGATTACACCAATATATCTATCACTCAAAACACCAGAGTTAGTTATCCTATCAACCATATTGACAACATTCAAGAACCTTCTTTGGGTAAAAACCCTAAAAATATATTTTTCCTAACCGCAGATGCTTTTGGTGTATTGCCTCCAATTTCAAAACTCTCTCCAGGACAAGCAGCGTATCATTTTATAAGTGGCTATACAGCTAAAGTGGCTGGGACAGAGGCAGGAGTTACAGAACCACAACCAAGTTTTTCAGCATGTTTTGGAGCGCCATTTATGCCTTTACATCCAACAAAATATGCCGAAATGTTGAGCCAAAAAATGACTGAATCTGGGGTAAACGTTTGGTTAGTAAACACTGGTTGGACTGGTGGCCCTTATGGGGTTGGAACCAGAATGAAATTAAAATACACTCGTGCCATGATAACAGCTGCAATGGACGGCTCTTTAGAGGCTGCCAATAAAAACAATTATCATATTCACTCCGTTTTTGGCCTGAATCAACCTAGATTTTGTCCTAATGTGCCAACACAGGTGTTGAGTCCCAGAGGTACTTGGAACAATGACAAGGGGTATTATGAAACAGCCCACAAACTGGCTGCCTCTTTCAAGGCAAACTTTAAACAGTTTGAGGAGTTTGCTAGCCAAGAAATATTAGATGGTGCGCCGCCAAAAGGATAGGTAGCGAGTCATAAAACTTAAAAAATCCGATATTTTGATATCGGATTTTTTTATGGGGTATTAAAGTAACAACGATGTTGTCTTATTTTTTATTTTGTGCCTTTATGTACTTTTCTAAAGCCATAGTCATTGAGGGATTCTCTGGTGTTGGCGCTTGAATATCTACGCGCAATCCCTTTTCTAGAGATGCCTTGACTGTTGTATTGCCAAACACAGCTATGCGGGTGTCATTTTGTTTAAAATCTGGAAAATTCTCAAACAGAGATTCAATGCCACTAGGGCTAAAAAACACAAGGATGTCATAAAACACATCTTTTAAATCACTAAGATCGCTTACAACGGTTTTGTAGAATACACACTCAGTCCATTGAACGTTGAGGTCATTTAAAACCCTTGGAACTTCTGATTTTAACTTATCACTGGCAGGAAGTAAAAACTTTTCTGTTTTGTATTTTTTTATCAGCGGAGAAAGCTCAGTAAATGTTCTTTTACCAACATATATTTTACGTTTTCTATACACTACATATTTTTGCAGGTAATAGGCAACGGCTTCACTTTGGCAAAAGTACTTCATCGTGTCTGGCACTTTAAAGCGCAGTTCATCAGCAATTCTAAAGAAATGGTCTACAGCATTTCGACTTGTTAGAATGATTGCTGTATAATTAGCAAGATCAACCTTTTGAGAACGCACTTGTTTTCCAGAGACGCCCTCTACATGTATGAAAGGGATAAAATCTATCTTTACCTTTTGTCTTTCGATAAGGTCAAAATAAGGGGAATTTTCTACCTTGGGTTCAGGTTGAGAAACTAAAATAGTTTTCACTTTCATACACATCACTTTTTAAAATTTAACCCCTTACAAACATACTTTATACAATATGATGTAGGGAGAAATTTCCAGAGCGCAAAGATACAAAATAAAATAATAGAAGTTTGTAATTATTAATTTTCCATTGGTTTTGTAACTGTAAAATAATGCAATTGCATTTACAACAAGGCTTACAAGGCAAAACACAAGTATCAAATCTTTGTTAATTGAAGTAATGAAGGTGACAATGAATAGAAAAATTAAAAACAAAACACTCATTAGGTTTCGATAGCTTAGTTTTTGATATACATATTGATGGATGATGTGTTCGATATTAAAGACAAGGCCAATCGTTTTTTCTAGGATAATTTTAAGTATTACAAAACCAACAAAACTCATTAAAATTTTGAGATATAAATAAGAGTTGTCTATGCCCATTAGTGGATTTTGCCAGGTAATGATCTTGTATATTAACAAGGATACACCAATAGCTTGGGGAATAAATAATAAAACATTAAAAGGGTGGTATATAGGGTCGTTTTTTCCGTAAACAAAAAAATATTTATTGCTAAGGGGTAGTTTTAAATACTCTTGAAACCTTATGGGGTAAATAATCTTTACTGCTGTTGTGATAATAATGCAACCTAGCAAAAGCAATGTTATCCAATCCTGTGATGTGTAAATTCTATCTAGATGTTGCACCGCATTTTTAGGTTAAAGATAACATATTGTAAAACATGTGTAGGGTATGAATTACATTTTTTTACCTGTAAGATATGGTTTAAAAAAAGTACCTTTGTTATATAAAACAAAGAGAAATGTCTAATGCATTGGTAGTAATACCAACCTATAATGAGATTGAGAATTTGGAACTTTTATTGCGCGAAATTATTTCGTTGCAACAAGATTTTGATGTTCTGGTGGTAGATGACAATTCTCCTGATGGCACCAGTAATGTTGTTGAAAAGCTTATCGAAGAGTACCCAAACACGTTATTTTTATTAAAAAGAACATCAAAACTGGGTTTAGGGACAGCGTACATAGCAGGATTTAAATGGGCCTTAGAGAGACCCTATGATTTTATTTTTGAAATGGATGCAGATTTCTCTCACAACCCTAAAGACCTCATCCGACTTTACAACACTTGCAAAGATCAAAATTACGATATGGCAATTGGTTCTCGTTATGTAACAGGGGTAAACGTGGTGAATTGGCCCATGAATAGGGTCCTATTGTCATGGGGAGCCTCAAAATATGTTCGTTGGATAACGGGTATGAAAATTGATGATACTACTGCTGGATTTATTTGCTACAAACGCAGTGTTTTACAGGCAATAAATTTAGAAGCAATTAAGTTTGTTGGGTATGCATTTCAGATAGAAATGAAGTTTAAGACCCATCTCAAAAAATTTAAAATAAAAGAAGTACCGGTTATCTTTACAGACAGAACCAAGGGTGCATCAAAAATGAGCAAGGGAATTATTTCAGAAGCTATTTTTGGAGTTCTCACCATGAAATTGAAAAGTATATTTAACATATTAGAAATATAATGCGCACAGTTTTAATTAAAAATGCTCAAATTGTAAATGAAGGAACCATTACCATTGGGGATGTTCTCATTGAGAAAGATCGTATCGCAGAGATTGCGCCTTCCATTAGTGTGAAAAACGCAGACACCAAAGTAATAGACGCAGACGGATTTTACCTTATCCCGGGGATGATAGATGACCAAGTTCATTTCAGAGAACCAGGACTTACTCATAAGGCTACAATAAAGACTGAATCTAGAGCAGCTGTCGCGGGAGGCATCACTTCTTTTATTGAAATGCCAAACACTGTACCTCAAGCTACAACCATAGACTTACTCGAAGAAAAATTTGCCATAGCGGCCAAAGATGCACATGCTAATTACTCTTTTATGTTTGGTGGCACCAATGATAATTTATCTGAAATACTTAAAGTAGATAAAACTAAAGTGGCAGGGCTTAAATTATTTTTGGGGAGTTCTACTGGCAATATGCTGGTGGATAATCCAGCCGTTTTAGAAGCTATTTTTAGTAAAACAGATTTGCTTATTTCTACCCATTGTGAAGATGAAACTACGATTAAAAAAAATCTAGATGCAGCAATAGCCGTATATGGAGATGCTATTCCTATAGAAAAACACCCAGAGATACGCAGTGAAGATGCCTGTTATATTTCCTCTTCTCAGGCCATTGCATTGGCAAAAAAAACAGGTGCAAGATTGCATGTTTTTCATCTATCAACCGCCAAAGAAACGAAGCTTTTTGATAAGAAAAAGGACCTTAAAGACAAAAGAATCACGGCAGAGGTATGTGTGCATCATCTGTGGTTTACCGATGAAGATTATCCCTTAAAAGGGACCAAAATTAAGTGGAACCCAGCTGTTAAAACAAAAAAAGACAGAGAAGGGCTATGGAAGGCTTTAAACGAGGGTCGCATAGATGTGATTGCTACAGATCATGCTCCACACACCTTAGAGGAGAAAGACAATGTGTATACCAAAGCTCCCTCTGGAGGACCCCTAGTACAACATGCTTTGGAGGCACTCTTTGAGATGCATCGCAGGGGATACATAACACTAGAAAAATTAGTAGAGAAAGTGTCCCATAACCCTGCAATTTTATTTGAAATAAAAGAGCGAGGGTTTATCAGAAAGGGATACAAGGCAGATTTGGTTTTAATAAACCCAAATGCCCCCTGGACCGTTACAAAAGAAAATATTGCTTATAAATGTGGTTGGTCTCCCTTTGAGGGCACTACCTTTAGGGCTAGGGTAACACATACCTTTGTCAATGGCCACTTGGCATACGAAAATGGCAGCATAGCACAGACCTCTCATGCAGAGCGTTTAACTTTTAATAGATGAAACAAAAAAACAAGCTAGGGGTGCTACAAAGGATGTTTTTAAAAGATGGGAATCATTTTTTAATTGCTCTTGGCATTTGTCTTTCTGTAATGGCATGTCAAGACGTAAAACGACCACAAATACCAGCTAATTTAATTACTCAAGATGCCATGGTTTTGGTTTTAGTAGATGCTTATACCATTAATGCGGCTAGAAGTATAGATAATAGAATCATTGTAAATAATGGGGTATTGTTAGACTCTATTCTGTACTCTAAGCACGGTATAGATAGTTTACAATTTGCACAAAGTAATGCGTATTATGCATCTGATTTGGAAGCATACAAAAAAATCTTTTTAAAGGTGGAAGCACAACTACTGTTAGAAAAAATCAAAAAAGACACTCTCTATGCTCAATACAAAAAAGACAAAGAGCAGCAAAGAATAAAAGACAGTATTAAAGGCGCAAAACTAGATAGTCTGCATCGTTTATATCCAAAAATAAATAGGGATAGTATAAAAGGATTGCTAAAACTACTGGTAACAATAAAAGATACCACAGGGATAAAGAAAACTTCAATACAATAAACTCTTACGATTCAGCACTATACTGCTCAGCGACACGAGTTATTGTTTGAGAAACAGCAGTAAAATTAAAATCTAATGCCTTTTTAATTTTTTGCGTATCATAATCACAATGGGTGTATAAACTTTTTACGTTAGCCTTTAAGAGCCTTCTTTTTGTGTCAAATAAACCACTTAC
>CATEMS010000013.1 GCA_949507465.1 Flavobacteriaceae bacterium | reverse complement strand
ATATAGATCCCGTCTTGATTGTTTGGGTCTACGTGTATTTTACCAAAATAGTACCCATAACTATAATAAATACCTTCCAAAAAATCCTCGTGCGTTTTACTCCATGTAACACCCCCGTCAGAACTTTTATATACTTGAGCTCCAATCACAGGAGTGTCAAACAACATGGCGTTTGCATCTTCTAAATACGTTGCAAGATCTGCAGGAGCAACACCTCCACTTCGCACCATACTCTTTACGTTGTCAGCTCTATATTTTTCTTGAAAGCCGTTGTTTTTTAGATAGGTGTTAAGTTTTTTATTATCTAAAGCTAAAAACGATTCCCGGGTCATGGTTTTAAATTGCTCTTTTGATAAGTCATTTGAGTTTCTAGAGGTGCTTTTTTGTTTTCTTCTAGCTTGATTATCATGCACGGCATAGAGAATATTGGAGTCAAAAACGGCAAGACCAATACGTCCCACACCCTCTCCTGTAGGAAAACCACTTTTCGGGGTAGAAACTTTAACCCATGAGCTACCTGCATCTGTGCTTTTATAGATTGCACTACCAGAGCCACTTCCCCTAAAATTCCATGCCTTACGATCTTTATCCCAGGAGGAGGCAAACATGATATTAAAATTATCTGGGGCTGCATCCATTTCTATAATACCACTTTGGTTGTTTACAAAAAGTGTTTGTTGCCAGGAGATACCCCCATCTGTAGTTTTGTATACCCCTCTGTGATTATTTGTAGAATACAAATGTCCCACAACAGCTACTACCAGGTGTTTTGGGTTTGATGGGTTGATTAAAATTTTACTAATATGATGGCTGTCTTCAAGACCTAAATGTTCCCAGGTAAGCCCATTATCTGAGGATCGCAATAGACCAATACCCGCATAACTTGAACGAGAAGAATTTACTTCTCCAGTTCCTACCCAAATAGTTCTTGTCTTCCAATCTACAGCCAAGCTACCTACATTTTGGGTGGGGCTATTGTCTAGAATTGGTGTAAATGTGGTGCCGTTATTTACCGTGTGCCATACCCCTCCACTGGCATAGCCAACATAAAACTCTATGGGGTTGTTTGGATTCACAGCCAAATCTACCACACGACCACTCATTATAGAGGGTCCTATGTTGATAAAAGGAAGGTTTTTTACTAGCGAGTTTTCTGTGAGGGTTTGTTTTTCTTGTATAGCGGTGAGTACCCCACTTGGGGTTGAAGCAGCTTGTTGGGCATGACCAAAATAGGGCGTCAAAACGAGCAATAAAAGGACGTATTTTTTCATTTGTTTGATTTAGAAAACGTAAAATACAGAAAGCAAAAACCACCTCAAAATAATGTTAGAAAATTTAACATCGTTCGTGATTTTTTTTATAAAACTTCTTTGAAATATAAAATAACACGCTTTGGTGTATTGATTAAAAATTGCAATCCTTATTTTTGATGGCATATTATTTTAATATTATCACCTATGAAATATCATCCTGTAGATCCTGCCCTTTATATTAAAAACCGTAAAAACTTTATGGCTCAAATGAAGTCTAGTAGTTTGGCTGTCTTTAATAGCAATGACATCTATCCCATTGGAGCAGACAGCACTATGCCTTTCGAGCAAGCAAGAGATATATTCTATTTAAGTGGCGTTGATCAAGAAGAAAGTATTTTAGTGTTGTTTCCTGAGTGTCCAAACCCAGATCATAGAGAACTATTATTTTTAAAAGAAACCAACCAGCATATAGCAATTTGGGAGGGCGAGAAACTTACCAAAGAGAGAGCTTTTGAAGTGAGTGGGATCAAAACAGTGTATTGGCTGCAAGATTTTGATAAAATAATGCGGGAACTTATGGCCCAAAGCAATACCATATACTTTAACACCAACGAGCATTACAGAGCAGACATACAAACTCAAACAAGAGAAGACCGCTTCATACAAAAAAACAAAGCAGATTTTCCTGCGCACAACTGGGCAAAGAGCAATCCTATCCTACAAAGGTTACGATCTGTGAAAGACCCAATAGAAATTGATTTGATACAACAAGCCTGTGACATTACAGAAAAAGGCTTTAGAAGGGTGCTAGGATTTGTAAAGCCTGATGTTTGGGAATTTGATATTGAAGCAGAATTCATGCATGAGTTTTTAAAAAATCGCTCAAAAAAATTCGCATACACACCAATTGTGGCTAGTGGAAATAATGCCAATGTTCTGCACTATATAGAAAACAACCAACAATGCAAGGCCGGAGATTTAATCTTGCTAGATGTGGGAGCAGAATATGCAAATTACAGTAGTGATATGTCTAGAACGATTCCTGTTAGTGGAAAATATACAGATAGGCAAAAAGCAGTTTACAATGCTGTAAATAGAGTTAAAGATCAGGCCACTAAATTACTCGTTCCAGGAACTCTCTGGAAAGAATACCATAAAGAAGTAGGCCACATTATGACCAGTGAATTGCTGGGGTTAGGGCTTATAGACAAAACAGATGTAAAAAATGAAAATCCACAGTGGCCAGCCTACAAAAAATACTTCATGCATGGCACATCACACCATTTAGGATTAGACACCCATGATTACGGAATACTCTGGGAGCCTATGCAAGCAAACATGGTGTTTACAGTAGAGCCAGGTATATATATCCCCCAAGAGGGTTTTGGGATTAGGCTTGAGGATGATGTGGTAATACAACCAACAGGAGCCCCTTTAAATTTGATGAAAAACATCCCCATACTCGCAGATGAAATTGAAGATTTGATGAACCCTTAATCATCCATTACTTGTTCCCTTTTAAAGTGCTCAAATATATTTAGACCAATAAAAACCAATAGTGCGGGTACTACCCAACCCATGGCTTGATGTGCAAAGGGAATCCATTTTTTAACACCATCTAAAGCTCCTTGAGCTACAAAAATTTCTAGAAAATCTGGAATACTAAATACCAAGGTTATTAGCGTTACTGCTCTAAAAACTCTTACAGAAGCAAACTTTTCAGGCAGGGCATTTAACAAAATTAGGACAATGGTAATAGGGTATATAAACATCAAGGCAGGGATGGCTACAGTAATGATAAAACCAACCTCAAATTGTCCCACCAAAACACCAATGAAACATCCCAGCACTGAGGTAATTGTATAGGCCCAAGAAGTATTTTTAGCAATCCCTTTTACAAAGTCTGCAGTCCCGGTAACAATACCAACAGCCGTTGTAAAGCATGCTAGTGCAACAAGTACCCCAAGAAAAGCAGTGCCATACTCCCCAAGGGTTTGTTCACTTAGTATTTTTAATAATTCTGTTCGCTCTGTTACTTGCAAATCTCCACTGTAGTATGCTCCTAAAGCAATAAGACCACCATACACTAAAAACAATCCCATCCCAGCTAGAAACCCAGAGCGAGCAATCATCCTCTTTTTTTCTTGATAACTGTATTTATTTTGCAAGGCCAAAGAAATTACAATCACACCTCCAACTACAACACCTCCAATAGCATCAAAGGTTTGATAGCCCTCCAAAATACCACAGGTGAATGTGTTTTCAAAAATGGTGCTGGCCATGGGAGTCAGATCAGCAAAGAGTCCCAAACTAATTATTGATAAAAGTATGAGGATAATAAGTGGGGTTAAATATTTCCCAATAAGGCTTAAAATTTGAGTTCTATTGAGGGCAAAGACCAATACCAGGCTAAAATAAATTATGCTCACCTGTAAAGATGAAATATCAAAATAAGGGGCAATAGCTATTTGGTAGGCAACAGATGCAGTCCTTGGAGAAGGCAGGCTAATACTGATACCATACACAATAATGGCGTATGATAATGCAAATTTGACAGACACCTTTTTGGCAAAGTCCAAAAGGGTACCCTGCAAGCGTGCATACCCATATATGGCCAAAATGGGTATCACAACTCCAGAGAGAGCAAAACCAATGGCAACCCATACCCAACTACTTCCAGCATTGTAGCCTAAAAAAGGTGGGAGTATTATATTTCCTGCGCCAAAAAAAAGGGAAAACAAAGCAAATGCAACAAGATATGTTTGTTTGGTATAATTCATAGAAAAGAAGCTGGTTAATGGCTATTTTTGCAATCAAGGCTCAATATACAAAATGATTTTTCACTACCACACCACCCCCATACATTATCGCAAACAAGGATCTGGACCAGCTATTGTGATGCTTCACGGTTTTTTAGAGAGTAGCTCCATGTGGCAAAAAATAGCTGATGAGTTTGCAAAAGAAAATACTATTGTGATGTTAGATCTTCCAGGATTTGGGCAAAGTAATGTGCTTGACCACTCAAACACCATAGAGGAAATGGCGACTATCGTTTTCGAATTATTATTGATTGAAAATATACAATGCGCAACACTTGTTGGGCACTCTATGGGTGGTTATGTTGCATTGGCTTTCGGAGAATTATTCCCTGAAAAATTAAGAAAACTAATTTTACTAAACACTAGCCCAGCAGCAGATAGTAATTCAAGAAAAGAAAACAGAAATAGAGCCTTGACTATTATTGACAAAAATAAAACAGCATTTATCAACATGGCCATTGGAAATTTATTTAATGCAGAGGAAAAAGTCAAACATCCATTGGCTATAAAGGGTCTAAAAAATGAAGCCCAACACTGTTCAGCAAACGGGGTTAAGGCTGCCATTAGAGCAATGCGTGATAGAAGTGACAGGACCACTGTGCTAAAAAATTTAACCTGTAAAAAGCATCTGATTGCAGGAGAGTTTGACCCTATTATACCTTACCGGGATGTTGTGGGATTATCTGAGCAAACAAAAGCAACCTTGCACACCACTGCTGGCGGTCACATGAGTTGGCTTACACACAGCACAGAGCTTATTGCCCTTTTGCAGGGCATTATGTAACTGCTTTTTTTAGCACTACTGATTTTCTTGAGTGGCACTCCAGCCTCTTGCAATAAGTGGTATTTTAGTATTGTCTCTGGTAACAAGATGAGTTCCTTCTGAAGGCTTCAAGATATGGCCAATTACCGTTAAATGAGGGTTTGCCTTTATTTTAGGATAATCTTCTTGAGAAATTGTAAACAACAACTCGTAATCCTCTCCACCATTAAGTGCAATTGTTGTGCTATCCATGTTAAACTCTTCAGAGGTGGTGATTACTTGAGGATCTAAAGGTATTTTGTCCTCATAAATTGTACACCCAACTTCAGATTGTTTGCAAATGTGTAATATTTCAGAAGAAAGTCCATCACTCACATCAATCATGGAGGTAGGTTTTACTCCTAGTTGCTTTAACAGCACAGGAATGTCTTTTCTAGCCTCTGGCTTTAATTGCCTTTCTATCAAATAAGAATAAGGTTCAAGATCTGGTTGTGAGTTTGGATTTACTTTAAATACCTGCTTTTCTCTCTCTAAAATTTGAAGGCCTAAATAAGCCGCTCCCAAATCTCCGGTGAGTAAGACCAAATCATTTTCTTTTGCCCCGTCTCTATACACAACGGCGTCTTTTGCTACCTCACCCAGGGCTGTAATGCTAATCATAAGCCCATGGGTTGATGAGGTTGTATCTCCTCCAACTACATCGATGTTGTATTGCTTGGCAGCCGTTGCTATGCCCTTGTATAATTCTTCCAGGGCCTCTACTGTAAACCTATTTGAAACAGCAATGGAAATTGTAATTTGACTTGGCGTAGCATTCATGGCAAAAATATCGCTAAGGTTGACAACCACACTTTTGTATCCTAAATGTTTTAATGGCATGTAACTCAAATCAAAGTGAACTCCTTCAATTAATAAATCTGTGGTTACCACCGTTTGATGTTCATGAGATACAACAGCAGCGTCGTCTCCAATGCTCTTTATTGTTGAATCATGCTTGACTTCAAACCCTTTGGTGAGATGCTCTATAAGGGCAAACTCCCCCATTGAAGAAATAGCTGTTTTTGACGAATCTTTATTTTCTAACATGAGTAGTATTTTATCAATGGCAAAAATAGTGCTTGTATTGCACATGCTATTACTATTTTCAAAATTTATACTCCTTGACCAGCACTAGAGATAGATTTTGGGTTTTGGAATGTTTTGAGTTTTACACAGACAATGTGTTTATAAAACGTTAATAGCACTCACTTTGTCATTGATTTATGATAAATTTGTCTAATAATAAACTCACTTTAGCCATACAAGAATTGCATAAATAAGTAGGTTTACAATAAAAAATTGCAATGAAATCATTTTTAATTTCCCTTTGTTTTTTAACTGTGTTCAGTATGTTTGGTCAAACCCCATGCACAAACGGAACGGCAGGAGCATATCCGTGCAATGGGTATGACCTTCAATCTTTTATAAGCCTTGAGCAGATGGACGCCACTGAAGGGAACGACTCCTGGGGATGGACAGACCCACAAACAGGAAAAGAATATGCCATTGTAGGACTTAACAATGGAACAGCCTTTATTGATATTTCAAACCCAACAGCCCCGATTTACGTAGGTAAATTGATAACAACAAATGGTTTTTTGGACTCTGGACAAAGCTGGAGAGATATAAAGGTGTTCCAGGACCATGCTTTTGTTGTGAGTGAAATTAGTGATCACGGAATGCAAGTTTTTGATTTAGGCAGATTAAGAAATGTCTCCAACCCACCACAAGAGTTTGAAGAAGATGCGCTGTATCAAGAATTTGGTAGATGTCATAACATTGTTATAAACGAAGATACAGGGTATGCCTACGGGGTTGGAACCCAAACCTATGAAGGAGGCCCTCATTTTATAGACATTTCAGACCCTACAAACCCAATACCAGCTGGCGGATACAGTGATGACTCCTATAGTCATGACGCGCAGGTGGTAACATACTCTGGGCCAGATACAGAACACCAAGGAAAAGAAATCCTCATTGGAAGTAATGCAAACCAAATTGCAATTGTTGACATTACAAACAAAAATAACCCAATTAGCCTTTCAACAATATCCTACTCAAATGTTGCCTATACACACCAAGGGTGGTTTACTGAAGACCAACGCTATTTTATTGTAGGGGATGAAATTGACGAGCTCAACGTTGGTTTTAATACAAGAACCATCATCTTTGATTTCGAAGATTTGGACAATCCGTCTTTTCATTTCGAGTATGAGGGTCCAACAGAGGCCATTGATCATAATGGTTATGTAAAGGGTAACACCTATTACTTGTCAAACTACAGAGCAGGGATGCGAGTGCTAGACATCTCACAAATTGAAGATCAAAACATAACAGAAGTTGGCTTTTTTGATACCTACCCAGAGAGTGATAGTGCAAATTTTAATGGAGCTTGGAATGTGTATCCATTTTTTGCTAGTGGCAACATTGTTATTAGTGATATAGATAGTGGATTTTTTTTAGTAAGAGATCCAAGCTTAGATCAAGAAAATGTAACCTTAATTGATTTTGACATAGCTCCAAATCCTGCAAAGAAAAACATCACAATCACCGCTAGTAATGAGCCTATAAATTCTATTGAAATTTTTAACATCCTTGGACAGCGTATCTTATACGAAACGTTTGATGCCACGGGGTCAAAAAACATTAACATCAGCACACTAAACAGTGGTATGTACCTCATTAAAATTAATGCCCAAATCACCAAACGATTAATTGTTAAGTAATCTCAATGAAAAACCTTGCAGCTTTATGTATGATTACCCTTGCATTTATTTGCGCATGCTCAAACGATGACAAGGTAAATTTGCCGCAGACTAATACAGAAGAATTTCTAGGAGAAATTGATTTTATCAAAACCTTTGGAGGGAGTCAAAATGAGACGCTGATAGCTGCAGTGCAAACCAGCGACGGCGGTTATGTGCTAATGGGTTCTACTGATAGTTTTGACGGAGACATTACAGGAAAAAAAGGTGATGATACAGATTTTTGGTTGGTAAAAACATCACAAGATGGAGCCATTATTTTCAACAAAGTGTATGGTGGCTCAAACACAGACACCGCCTCCAGCTTAATTAATACAGCTGATGGTGGTTTTATTGTATGTGGGTATAGTCAAAGTAGTGATGGTGATGTTTCAAACAATGAAGGATTTCAAGATTACTGGATTACAAAACTAGACGCTCAAGGAAATATTTCTTGGGAAAAGTCCCACGGCTTTGCAGGAACAGATCAAGCGCTAAAAATCATCCAAACCAAAGAAGGAAATTTCTTTGTGACCGGTTACTTTGATGTTTCAGCAAGTGAAAATCAAGGAAATGATGACGGTAAAGCAGCTCATGGTTCAAAAGCTACCCTGCATGGTGTTGGCGAGTTTTGGGGAATCCTTATGGATCAAAACGGAGAGACTATCTGGAGACGTTACTTTGGCGGCTCTAACAACGATAGAAGTTATGATGTAGTTCAGACAGACGATGGTGGTTTTATCATGATTGGAGCCTCTGAGAGTACAGATTTTGATATTTTAGATAACAAAGGTTCTTATGATTTTTGGATGGTTCGTGTGGCAAGTAATGGAGATAAATTGTGGGCCAAATCTTTGGGAGGAAGTGAAATAGATAAGGGTTATGGTATTGCTAAAACTGAAGATGGAAATTACATCGTCGTTGGAGACACCAGAAGTATGGACCAAGACGTAAGTACCTTAAATGGAAATGCAGATGCTTGGGTGGTTAAATTCTCACCCAATGGGAATATCATTTGGGAAAAAACATATGGCGGCGCAGCTTTTGATTCTGCAAAGAGCATCACAAGGTTGCAAAATGGAAATTTTGCTGTTGTAGGCAATACAAGAAGCTCTATAAACGGGTTTTTTAATAGAGGTCAAAACGATGCTTGGATATTTATCATAGACACAGATGGAGCTCTCAAATTTAGCTATATCATTGGCGGTGGTGGTATATACTTTGCCAATTCTGTGGTGCAGACCCAAGATAATAAGTTACTTATTGTTGGAAGTACTCAAAGCAACGATATGGATATTCCAGAAAATAAAGGAGGCCAAGATGCGTTATTAATTAAAATAAAATAAATTATCTAATGCTGAATAAAAGCCTGTTTCTACTTCTACTTGTGGTATGCTTTGCGGCCTGTGAAACAAATGATGATCCCATTAAAAATACCTCAGTGAGTATTGATTTTTCTCATCGTTTCAACCAACAGGCAGTAACTAGCAACAATTTTAACGCCCTACAATACACCAATGGGTTTGGAACAACCCTGAGTCTTACCAGACTTCGGTATTTAATCTCAGAAATAAGTTTTACCAATCAACAAGGCATCAAAACACTTGTCAAAGATTACCAACTTATTGATGTTGGAGAAAACACAGGAATGCTTATTGATGGTATTACACTTCCAGAAGGTACTTACTCATTAAACATGCGTTTTGGTTTTTCTCAGACCGCGAACACCTCTAGCATATATCCAGATTTGAACGCAGCCTCGTGGAATGTTCCCCAAATGCTAGGTGGTGGATATCATTACATGCAAATGGAAGGTAGGTTTTTAGATCTTAACAATCAGGAGTCTATTTATGCTTACCATACCATAAGCGCAGTGCAAAACCCAGGTCCAGATAACATTAGAGAGGATCCCTCCATAGCGTTAACTTTAGGGGAGATCAACATCACACAAGATGCAATTCAAATTAACATCACTATGGATATTGATCAGTGGTTTGAAAACCCAAACCTTTGGGATTTAAACCTGCTTAATGGTATGCTAATGGGAAATTACACAGCTCAAAAATTGATGCAAGAGAATGGACAAACTGTATTTTCTCTTCAAACCAACTAGGGTAATTAATTGGATGTACATGGTACAAAAAGCACCTTTTATTTTGTTTTTTATTTTCTTGACACTCTCCTGTGATATAGATGATAGTCAACATCAAAGGTATGAACCTATTCCAGTGAATATAGCTGTTCCAGCTGTTTTCTCGCAATTGCTTCCTGAGCCGCAAATACCAAGTGATAACCCTCTAACACAACAAGGAGTTTTGCTTGGAAGAGCGCTCTTTTTTGAAAGAAGACTATCTGCAGACAATAGCCTATCGTGTGCGGGATGTCATAGACCCAATGAAGGATTTAGTGATCAGCGCAGGTACAGTGTTGGAATAGATGGTGTTGCAGGGTTCAGAAATTCGATGCCCATTGTGAACATTGCTTGGAACACAAAAAACAAATTTAATTGGGATGGTAGTGCAAATTCACTGGAGGAGCAAGTTCTAGAGCCTGTTACCAATGAAATAGAAATGCACAATACATGGGCCAATGTAGTAGCAACTTTGCAAAATGATGCCAATTACCTCGCTAAATTTGAAGCGGCTTTTGGAAGTCCTACAATTTCAAAAGAGCTGGCTGCTAAAGCATTATCTCAGTTTATACGTACCCTTGTTTCTGGAAACTCAAAGTTTGATCGGTACCTGTTGGGTCAAACAACACTAACCCCATTAGAGGAAGAGGGGCTTGCTGTCTTTTTGGATGAAAATCGTGGCGATTGCTTTCATTGTCATGGTAGCCCAAGTAACCCATTGTGGACAGACAATGATTTCCATAACAATGGGCTAGATGAAAATTTTATAGATTTAGGTCTTGGAGATATCACTGGAGACCCAGCGCAATTTGGATTATTTAAATCTCCCTCGTTGCGCAATCTAGCTTTTACCGCTCCTTATATGCATGATGGGCGCTTTCAAACACTTGACCAAGTGATAGACCATTACAGCGAAGGGCTTGTGTATAGCCCTACTATTGATCCTTTAATGAAAACCGTTTCCCAGGGTGGTGTGCAACTTAGCTTGCAAGATAAAGCGGCTTTAAAAGCTTTTTTATTGAGCCTGTCTGATCCATCTCTGGCTAATAACCCAGCCTATCAAAACCCAAACTAACCCATTGCCTTTGTTGTCTATCAAAACAACTTTTGACTCAAGGTATAATTTCTTATAAGCCTTATGGTCTCATAAATTTTTACTATTTTTTAAGATACACAAAAGCGGTTTATATCGTATATTTGTACCCTAATTTAGACGAATTCTAATTTATGATAAAAGTAAGCGATACGGCCCGAATCAAAATTTCGCAATTAATGAGTGAAGACGGCTTTAACATTGACCAAGACTTTGTTCGCGTTGGTGTTAAAAGCGGTGGATGTTCTGGGCTTTCTTATGAACTAAATTTTGATGGTGTGATTGGAGAAAATGACAAGGTATTTGAGCAAAACAGCGTAAAGATTGCTGTTGATAAAAAGAGTTTTTTATACCTAGTGGGAACCACCTTAGAATATAGTGGTGGTTTGAATGGTAAGGGATTTGTGTTCAACAACCCAAATGCCAATAGAACCTGTGGCTGCGGAGAATCATTCTCTTTATAATTTTAAAACTAAGAATTCTTTTCAGGAATTCAAAAGTACATATGAGCAAGTATACAGAAGACGATTTAAAAAAAGAACTGGAAACCAAAGAATACGAGTATGGTTTTTACACAGATCTAGAAAGTGAAACGTTTCCCATTGGACTCAATGAGGACATTGTTCGTGCAATTTCAAAGAAAAAGAAGGAACCTCAGTGGATGACCAATTGGAGGCTGGAAGCTTTTAAGGTCTGGCAATCAATGCAGGAGCCCCAGTGGGCAAATGTAAATTATGAAAAGCCAGACTTTCAAGCAATTGCATACTATTCTGCCCCAAAAACGGTAGATCCAAACAAAACATTAGACGATGTAGATCCAGAGCTGCTAGCCATGTATAAAAAACTTGGTATCTCTGTAGATGAGCAGAAAAAAATGAACAATGTTGCTATAGACGTTGTAGTAGATTCTGTTTCTGTTGCCACCACATTTAAAAAGACCCTTAGCGAAAAAGGGATCATTTTTATGAGTATTTCTGAGGCAATTAAAGAACATCCAGAGCTGGTAAAAAAATATCTTGGAACAGTAGTGCCAACCAAAGACAATTTTTATGCTGCTTTAAACAGTGCTGTATTTAGTGATGGCTCGTTCTGTTACATCCCTAAGGGGGTGAGGTGTCCTATGGAGTTGTCAACTTATTTCAGAATCAATCAAGCCGGAACAGGGCAGTTTGAAAGAACACTGCTTATTGCAGACCAAGGAAGCTATGTGTCGTATTT
>CATEMS010000012.1 GCA_949507465.1 Flavobacteriaceae bacterium | reverse complement strand
TTCTTATTTTGGATGAGCCTACCAATGATTTAGATATTGTAACACTTAATGTCTTGGAGAGTTTTTTACTAGATTTTCCCGGATGTCTTATTGTGGTAAGTCATGATCGTTATTTTATGGACAAAATTGTAGATCACCTTTTTGTCTTTCAAGAAAAGGGAGAAATTCTAGATTTCCCTGGAAACTATAGTGATTATAGGGCCTATCAAGACAGTAACGTTTCAGAAAAAAGAGATGCAGCATCTCCAAAAACAGAAAAGAAAAACTGGAAAACAGCCACCACAAATACCAAGTTAGGATATAAAGAACAAAAAGAATATAACCGCCTAGAGAAAGAGATTTCTAAGTTGGAGAGCGATCGTGATGCATTACAACAAAAATTTGGCACAGAAAATTGGGATAAGGAGCAAATTAACGAACAGTCTGTGCTATTGCAGGGCATCATAGATCGTTTGTCTGAAAAAGAAATGCGCTGGTTCGAGCTCTCAGAAAAAATGGAACTATAAACACTCATAGTCTTGTTATACAGTTTAAAATCATATCTAAAATTTTTACTTGCATCAACCAATCAGCACGGGGTGCACTCCCCTTTTGTGTATGGGCTGCTCACAAAGTGCATTTACCAAAAACAGCACCTTGAAAAACAGCTACCTACCCTATTAGCCGAGCAACATCCTCAATCAACAAAAGACTTTAGGTTTAAAAAAAAACAAATAATACTCTACAAAATAGCTTCTTACTTTAAATCTAATGAGATTTTAATACTAGATAAATCAATCCTCACAAAAAATCTCATCTCTTTAGCAAGACCCAATAGCTGTATTACCCAAACCAACGATTTTATTAAAAAGCAAGTAGTAGAAAAAAAATTTGATCTGGTGGTTATAAACACTACAAATAACACCCAACACATCGGTGAGTTATTTGAAAAAATACTTGAAAGCGCTCATCAAAATTGTGTGTTTATTTTTGAAGGAATCTACACTACTAAGGCAACTACAAAAGCATGGCAAGCTATTGTTGCCTCCCAAAAAACAACCGTAAGTATAGACGGGTTTTACCTTGGGCTTGTGTTTTTAAAAAAAGACCAAGAGAAACAACATTTTACACTCAGAATGTAACATTGTAACGCTAGCTGCGACTTACAGGGGTAGTTAATGATTGTAAAAATGGGTTGTTATAGTTAACAGACATGACCGCAGAGAGTTAGCTTCGTTGTAAAAAATTCAGCTATATTTATAGCATAAGTAAAAAGATATATGAGTTTAGTAATAGACATCAAAGCAATACGAAGAGATTTCCCTTTAGGACAAGAAATTGTTAAAGTGTTAAAAGGCATCGATCTTCAAATTAAAAAAGGAGAATATGTTGCCCTGATGGGTCCTTCTGGCTCAGGAAAATCAACCTTAATGAATTTACTTGGATGTTTAGATACCCCCACACAGGGGTCTTATCTTTTAAACGGTCAAGACGTAAGTAACATGAGTGATGATGCGTTGGCAGAAATAAGAAACAAAGAAATTGGTTTTGTATTTCAAACCTTTAATTTATTGCCAAGAACCACCGCTCTTGATAATGTGGCACTACCCATGGTATATGCAGGAGCCTCAAAAACACAAAGAACAAAACGAGCTCAGGAGGTATTAACAGATGTTGGCCTAGCAGATAGAATGGACCACAGACCCAACCAACTCTCTGGAGGGCAAAGACAAAGAGTTGCAGTAGGAAGAGCGCTAGTAAACAAACCCTCTATTATTTTGGCAGATGAACCAACAGGAAATCTAGATTCAAAGACATCTTTAGAAATCATGGCCTTATTTGATGCCATCCATGCGCAAGGAAACACTGTTATACTTGTAACCCATGAGGAGGAAGTTGCCCGACATGCACACAGGGTAATAAGGCTTCGTGATGGTCTTGTGGAAAGTGATATTAAAAATAAGTAACTTTAATGCAGATTGTAGGCTTTCTACTTCAATACAGCCAGACCAATAAATACGCAATACCCCACCAGTAAAACAAGCCCTTTAATACGACCAATTTCAAACTTATTTGGTAAAAAAGCCAAGGGTATTAATACCCCTGCAAAGCCTAACATCCACCGAATATCATTAGTGAAAAGTTCTTGACTGTTTATGACAATGGGTTGTATGATGGCTGTAATACCTAAAACAGAAGCAATATTAAAAATATTAGAACCAATTAAGCCTCCTAAAGACAAAGCTTTTTGATTTTTTAAAGCTGCAATCACAGAGGCAGCTAGTTCTGGAAGGCTGGTACCTATAGCAATCATGGTGATGGAAATCACACGCTCACTTACCCCCAAAGTATTTGCTAAATCTACAGCACCAGAGACTAGCCATTTACTGCCAAAATACAGTGCAGCCGCGCCAATGAGTAACCACAGCGTAATTTTAAAATTAGATACTACCTCAAGAGTGTTGTCAATGTGCTTGGAGGCATCATTGACACCCCGGCTATTTACTCTGGTAATTAAAACCACCAAGTAAATAATTAATATTACTACCAGAGCTATGCCTTCTAGACTTGAAATTTCATTACCACTTTGTAACATAAAATACAAGCCAATGGAGAGCAACATCATAACTGGCCAGTTAAATTTATAAAAATATATATCGATAGAAAGACGAGCTATAATTGCGGTAAGGCCAAGCACTAAACCAATGTTAGCAATGTTAGAGCCTATCACGTTTCCTAAAGAAATGTCACTAAAACCATCAACAGCGGCTTGCACACTCACTAACAACTCTGGAGCAGAAGTAGCAAAAGAAACCACGGTTAGGCCAATGATCATCTTTGAGAGTTTTAGTTTTAAAGACAGT
>CATEMS010000011.1 GCA_949507465.1 Flavobacteriaceae bacterium | reverse complement strand
CCAACATAACCGCTAGCTCCTAAAATTAATATCCTATGTTTTTGTTTTTGCATTTGATGAATTAGCCTAGTCTTTTGTTTTGATTGCCAAAAAGCTATTAAACTGCTCTTAATCTTATAGTTTGTAAAATGGTAATTTAACAACCATTGCAGGTACTATTTTATTGCGTATCTGAATATATATTTGAGAGCCAACCTCTTTCAATGCCACAGGAACATACCCCAGGCCAATACCTTTACCTAAAGATGGAGACATGGTACCGCTTGTAACTCTGCCTATAGGGGCACCTTGAGCATCTACAATCGCATAGCCCTGTCTAGGGATACCGCGCTGAGAAAGCTCAAAACCAACTAATGCTTGTGATACACCTTGCTCTTTTTGTTTTTTTAAAGATGCACTATTTATGAAATCTTTATTGAATTTTGTAATCCAGCCAAGGCCTGCCTCCAATGGAGAGGTAGTATCGTCTATGTCGTTGCCATAAAGACAATAACCCATCTCTAGCCTTAGTGTGTCTCTGGCAGCCAGGCCAATGGGTTGAATACCCCAACTTGAACCAGCCTCCAATACTTGTGACCATATTTTTTCTACCTGGGTGTTTTTACAATAAATCTCAAAACCACCACTGCCTGTGTATCCAGTTGCACTAATAATTACATTTTCAACACCTGCAAAAGTGTTTATTTTAAAGGTGTAAAATTTGATAGCACTTAAATCTTCTTGAGTAAGGCTTTGCATTGCCTGTATGGCTTTTGGCCCTTGTATAGCCAAAAGGGAATAGTGATCGCTCTTGTTTTCAAGCACAGCCCCTATGGTGTTGTGCGCATTGATCCATGCCCAATCTTTATCCATATTTGAGGCATTTACAACTAGCAGCCATTTTTCTGCAGTTATTCGATACACAATAAGATCATCTACAATACCTCCATCTTGGTTAGGAAAACAACTATACTGTGCTTGACCATCTTCTAGTTTGGAGGCGTCATTGCTACACACCTTTTGAATCAAATCTAGTGCATTTGGTCCTTTTATAAAAAACTCTCCCATATGGCTTACATCAAACACACCTACTTTTTCTCTTACAGTTTGATGTTCTATATTAATACCTTGATAAGAAACGGGCATGTTGTACCCTGCAAAGGGTACCATTTTTGCGCCAAGGGCTGCATGTACTTTAGATAGAGCTGTGTCTTTCATCATATAGGGTGTTTACAAAGCGAATAAAATGATGTTTAAAACGCTGTGATAAAGGTTGATTTAAATAATAAAAAACAAATATAACTCTAGGGTAGGGGGCCTACCAAATTTTTATGGGTATTGCTTTAAAAATATATTGCTACTTAGCATATATATTGATTGAGGAGGTCTTAAGAAAACCCAATGCAATAGTATTGCACTGAATTGCTAAATTTCTGTTAGTTATACAAAAACTTATATTGTACTTTTGTGTTAGAAAAACTCAAATTATGTCTGAAATACACCATATAAATAGCTCAACCCTTGAGCTTTCTGTCATTAAAGATATCATTGATAATCAAAAACAAATAGCCCTCTCTAAAGAGGCTATCGATAAAATAACCAACTCATTTGAGTTTCTTTCCAACAAAATAAAAAATAATGACACTCCTATTTATGGTATAAATACTGGTTTTGGATCTTTGTGTAATGTTACCATCTCTTCAGAGAATTTGTCTAAACTACAAGAGAACTTGGTTACTTCTCATGCCTGTGGTACAGGAGAGTATGTACCAAAGGCTATTGTGAAGATTATGTTATTGTTGAAAATCCAATCTTTGAGCTATGGCTACAGTGGTGTGCAGTTGCAGACAGTAGAAAGATTGGTAGAAATGTACAATAAAAATGTAATACCTGTTGTATATACACAAGGCAGTCTTGGTGCTTCCGGAGATTTGTCTCCACTTGCGCACTTGTCTTTACCGCTTTTGGGTAAAGGGCACATTTGGCAAGAAGATGCCATAGTGGCTACTGCTACAATTTTAAAGCAGCACAACTGGAGTGCTATAAAACTAAGGGCTAAAGAGGGATTAGCGCTTTTAAACGGGACACAGTTTATGAGTGCCTATGGCGTTTATATGTTGCTGATGAGTTATAAATATTCTTACCTGGCAGATCTTATAAGCGCGGTATCTATAGATGCTTTTGATTGTAATATGAGCCCTTTTAATTCATTGGTGCATAAAGTGCGCCCCCACAAAGGACAGCTGGAAACAGCGGCTCGTATCAGTACATTTTTACAGGATAGTGAACTTGGATCTGCAGAGAAAACCAATGTTCAGGATCCGTATTCTTTTAGGTGTATACCCCAAGTACATGGCGCCACTAAAGACACTTTAGATTTTGTACAACAAACCTTTAAAACAGAAATTAACGCAGTAACTGACAATCCAAATATTTTCATAGAGGAGGATCTGATAATCTCTGGCGGAAACTTTCATGGTCAACCCCTTGCCCTTGCTCTAGATTACTTGGCTATTGCTATGAGTGAATTGGGAAGTATTTCTGAGAGAAGAACCTATCAGCTCATATCTGGGTTACGAGACTTACCTGCTTTTTTGGTAAAAAATCCAGGCTTGAACAGTGGATTTATGATACCTCAGTATACAGCAGCTAGTATTGTGAGTCAAAACAAACAACTAGCAACTCCATCTTCTATAGATTCTATAGTTTCT
>CATEMS010000010.1 GCA_949507465.1 Flavobacteriaceae bacterium | reverse complement strand
TGTCCAGATACTTTAGCAGGTATTGTCGTTGATAGCAATGGATGTTCTGTAGAAGAAGCTGCTGTAATCGCAGTAACAGATGAAGATTTTGACGGAGTAGAAAATGAAAAAGACCTTTGCCCAAATACAGAAAAGGGAGCACTCGTCAACGCATTTGGTTGCCCATTAAGCGAGATTGATTCTGATTTTGATAAAGTAAGTGATGATATCGATCGCTGCCCTGATACTCCTGTAGGAGAAGCAGTAGATGAATACGGTTGTTCTGCTGCTCAAAAAGAAAATGACACCGATCTAGACGGCGTAGAAAACGAGCTTGATCGTTGTCCAGATTCTCCCTTTGGAGAAGAGGTAGACGAAATGGGATGTACCATTGCACAAGCAGAAGCTGATCTAGACTTAGACGGCATCGCTAATGAGGAGGATCAATGTCCAGAAACTCCCCTTGAAGAAGAAGTAGATGAAAATGGATGCTCGCAAGCACAAAGGGATGACGACCAAGATGGCGTTCTTAATGGTCTTGATCGTTGTGCAGACACCCCCTTAGATGAAAAGGTAGATGTCTATGGTTGTTCAGCAAATCAATTAGACACAGATGACGATAATGATGGCGTTAAAAATAGTTTGGACAAATGTCCAAATACACCTCCTGGAGTAGCCATAGACGAAAATGGTTGTCCGTATAAAGCCGCTAAAATTTATGCTCAAGCCTTTGAACAAATCGAAAACAAACGCGATGACGATGTTTCAAATATCAATATTCTTTTAGGAGAAATTGTCGTTGAGGATACCAATAAATCAGAAACTGTTTTTGACAACACAGTAGCTCTTTCCATTCTTGAAGGAGAAGATGCTGCCCTCTTTAAACTAGAAGGAAGACAACTGTTTTTAATAGGTGGCTTAGATTATGAAGAAAATACAAAACATAAATTTGTGCTTCAAGCCACCAATGATAAAGGCATTACTAGTACCAAAGAGATTGTTTTAAACGTTCTTGATATCCCAAATTCTGTTTCTAGATCGAGCTATAATATTCTAGTCTTTAATGTTCAAAACGAACAAAATGGATCAAAAGTAAGTTATGACCGTTATTACAACCCAAAAGCAGATCGCGGAGTTGGAAAATGGAAAATCAAAAAGAAAATTGTTGGTGGAAATGACGCCAGTCTTTTTGAAGTCAAAACAGAAGTTTTGCAAGACGGAAAGAATGAAGTTTACAATGACTACCTAGACTTTATCTCTCCGCCTGACTATGAAAATCCTGTAGATCACAACAGGGATAATATCTATGAAGTTGATGTAATTAATATCAATACAGAAGATGGAGATTCTACCCAACCTATTCCTGTAACACAAACCAATATTGTTGTTCCAGAGAATAACCCTACAACTATTGAATTACAATCTTTCCCTGCTGCACCTACAGATGACACAGATGGTGACGGGGTGCCAGACATTACAGATAATAGTCCATTTGTTCCCAATGCAAATCAAGCTGACAGCGATGGAGACGGGGTTGGAGATGTAACAGACGATGCTGACCACGACGGGGTTTGGAATCCATTTGACGAATGTAACGATACACCATACAACACCATAGTAGATGCTAAAGGGTGTGCCATTTTCTACCTGTCTCCCACTAGCTTTAACATTAGTACATCAGAAAAATGTGTGGGTCAAAACAGCATTAATATTGGTTTTGATAATGCCAATTATCAATACAACGTTCATCTAGATGGTATTGCTCAAAACCAGAACCCTATTAGCGATACGTCTTGGTCTGTCCCACAACTCTCTTCTGGAGATTATGAAATTTGTATTACCGTTGAAGGACAAACTGTTGAAACTTTCCAGCGTTGTTATACCGTTAATATCACCGATCCACAACCATTAAGTGTATATGGAAAAAGCGTTAATAGAGGTAAAACAATTAATTATACCCTTGAAGGAGGTAAAGTTTATACGATTACTCATAATGGACAGTCATTCCAGACAGATCAAAAACAAGTAAGTATTGATTTAGAAAATGGAATTAACCAAGTGAAAATCACAACTGGAATTGAATGCCAAGGTGTTTTCATAGAAAATTATTTCAATTCTGCAGAAGTATTTTTAAGCCCACTCCCGTTTAATGAGCAGCTTAATGTTTTTGTAGGGGGCCAAGACACAGAACTCAATTTTGAACTTTATACCACAAATGGTCGATTGATTCAATCTATCAAAAAAAGAATGTCTTCAACGCAAAGAACAATACAAATCAATACTGCTCACCTTAGACAAGGAAGCTATATTTTAAAAACTACGGGGGCCACTACCCTAACCTCTGAATTAATCATCAAGGAATAACATGTTACGTAATCTCATTTTTTCTACTTTTTTCTTATTCTTCACCCCATTATTATGGGCAAATGAATCTATTATTTCTTCATTAAATGAAACAATATCAGTCAACTCTCTTTTAAATACTTGTACCATATCTATTAGTGGCGTTCAAGGATCGATTAGTGGACAAACGTTGGCCTATCAAGAATCACTAGAGCCTATTGTCATAAGCTTTGTGACAGATTGTAGCGAAAATTTAGTTTTAAACTTTGCACCTGGCCAGCTTCCCTCAGGGATCAACTATACTTTTGCCAATAATCAACTTGTTATTGGAGGGACAATAGAAGATGAAACCCCGCAAGAATATACCTGGACAGCTGAAGTCAACAACAGCATCCCTGCAGATGAAACAAATCCAGCGGTGAGTGCAACAACCTCTATCAGTTTAAGCGGTTCTATTACAGTAATTTCACCAACACCAAACGACTTTGAAGGTCCTGTTATGTCAGAATTTTCCCTTTCACCGAGTTCAATTGATCTATCTAACGGCTCTGTAACAGTAACTGCTACCGTTAGAATTACAGATCAAACAGGGGTAGTAACTCCCAGTTCAAATTATGGTGGGGCCTATATCACGGGAACCCCCAGTGGAAATATTTATTTCTCTCATTGGGTCAGAGTGAGTGGCGATCAATTTGATGGAATTTATAAATGTTTTAAAACCATTGAACCAGATCAAATTCCTGAGGGTGATTACACCCTAAGGGCAGTAAGAACTAATATTAATGACCTCAACGGTTTTAATGCCACTGCGCCTGCGAATATTAGTGTTAATGTGATTAATCCTGCACAAGAATGTACTTATGCATCATTAAATGTCATAGGAGGTAGTCTCAACCAAAATATAACCCAAGGAGACGCCATAGAAACCATTAGCATACAATTAGAAACCGACTGTGTTGATAACGATAATATCACCCTTCTCAACTCCTCGTCAGAGGGTTTACCCATTGGTGTAACATATAGCTTTGATGGAGCTAACAATATTATTATTGTGAATGGTACACCCACAACACAAGGAACTTACAATTATGTAATCGAATATTATAATGGTCAAACCATTAGCAGTTCGACAGTATCTACAACAATTGGAGGAACAATCGCTGTCATAGCAGATTCTACCACCTCAACTTCAACTGCGAATTCAGGAAATATATATTTTGAAAATGGCACTTGTAAATGTCCTCAAGCTAGTCTAGGAGATACAGCAACAATAGACGGAGTTAACTATATAGTGGTTGATGATACTACCCTTAGAAGTGAAATTACTTCTGGAAATATTAACCTGTGTACAACCTTTGTTACAGACATGAATGGATTATTTTCTGATAACACTTCGTTTAATGCCGACATAGGTTTTTGGGACACTTCTAATGTACTAGGCATGCAATTAACCTTTGCAAATGCTACTTCCTTTAATCAAGATATAAGTAGTTGGGATACGTCAAATGTTGGTGCAATGAATGGAATGTTTTCAGGAGCATCTTCATTTAATCAAAATATTGGGAATTGGAATATTTCAAATGTAACTGACATATGGGAGATTTTTCGATATGCTTCTTCCTTCAATCAAGATCTAAGTTCTTGGAATACCAGTAATATTGTAAGTATGAGAGGTATGTTTGAGGGCGCTATAGCATTTAACCAAAACATCTCAACTTGGGATACATCCTCTGTAACACATATGGGACAAATGTTTTTTGGAGCCGTAAGTTTCAATCAAAATATTGGGATGTGGAATATGACAAATGTACTATACATTGACAATATGTTTAATGGTGCAACGGTTTTTAATCAAAATATTGGAGGTTGGAATACCAGTAATATTATTGGAATGTCTGGAGTGTTTGACTCTGCCGAAGTGTTTAACCAAGATATAAGCACTTGGAATACCAGTAATGTTAACAATATGGAAAGTATGTTTTTTGGGGCATATTCATTCAACAAGGATATTGGAAATTGGGATACTAGTCAAGTAAATGACATGAATAATATGTTCAGAGTAGCTTCTGCATTTAATCAAGATCTCTCTAACTGGTGCGTAGACATAATCCCTAATGAACCTGATAATTTTGCAACTAACTCTGCATTAACTCAAGAGAATCAACCAATATGGGGAGCAGCTTGCGGAGGGAATAACAGCACAGCAGATCAGGATGGAGACGGTGTTGAGGATAGTATCGATGTGTGTCCAAACACGCCACAAGGGCAAAG
>CATEMS010000009.1 GCA_949507465.1 Flavobacteriaceae bacterium | reverse complement strand
GATTGCAGTATTTCTCAAGATTTAATTACTGGGTTTCCCTCAGAGACAGAAGCAGATCATCAAGACACTTTGGCGCTAATGCAGCAGGTAAAGTTTGCTTTTGGATACATGTACAAATACTCTGAAAGACCCGGAACCATGGCCGCCAGAAAATTTAAAGATGACATTACAGAGGCCACAAAAAAAAGAAGGCTGACAGAAATAGTTGAGGCCCAGCGGGCCCACGGCGCATATAGAACACAAGAGTTTGTTGGTAAAACAACCCAGGTACTCATTGAGCGTTCCTCTAAAAAAGACCAAAACCAATGGAGCGGTAGAAACCAACAAAGTATTGTTGTGGTATTTCCAAAAGAAAGCTACCAACCTGGAGATTTTGTAGACGTAAAAATTCTACGCTGTACAAGTGCCACCCTTATTGGAGAGGCGCTTGGTTTGAGTAACATACAACAATTGAAAAACTAAATACAATGGAAAGTGTACAAGCAACAAAGCAACGATTCGGGATCATAGGAAATGATTCCAAACTCAATCGTGCCATAGAAAAAGCAATTCAAGTTGCCCCTACAGACATTTCAGTTCTGGTTACCGGAGAGAGTGGTGTTGGAAAAGAAAGCATTCCTAAAATCATACATGCACTCTCTCACAGAAAACACGGAAAATACATTGCCGTGAACTGTGGTGCAATTCCTGAAGGGACCATTGATAGTGAACTCTTTGGACATGAAAAAGGAGCCTTTACAGGGGCTACTGCAACCCGTAGCGGTTATTTTGAGGTAGCAGATGGTGGAACAATTTTTTTAGATGAGGTTGGAGAACTTCCGCTACCCACTCAAGTAAGACTATTGCGAGTTCTTGAAAACGGTGAGTTTTTAAAGGTTGGATCTTCCAAAATACAAAAAACAAATGTCCGTATTGTAGCAGCCACCAATGTTAAAATAGTGGAGGCCATTGAAAAAGGAAACTTCAGAGAAGATCTTTTTTACCGCCTTAGCACGGTAGATATAAACCTACCGCCTCTTAGAGAGCGATCTGAGGATATACACTTATTGTTTCGCAAATTTGCCAGTGATTTTGCTCAAAAATATAAAATGCCCACCGTACGCCTTGATCAAAGTGCGATAGATTTATTATTAAAATATCGTTGGAGCGGAAACATCAGACAGTTAAGAAACGTTGCCGAACAAATATCTGTACTAGAGCAACAACGAGAGATCAATGCAGCAACACTTAGCCAGTATTTGCCCAATATGTCTAGTAATTTACCTGCGGTAATAAGCACCAAAAAAGCAGCTGGAGATTTCTCTAACGAAAGAGAAATACTCTATAAGGTGTTATTTGATATGCAAAAAGATGTAAACGATCTTAAAAAGCTTACCATGGAGCTCATGAAAACAGGTAATGCAACTAAAGTAAAAGAAGAAAACTCCACCCTTATCAAGAAGATATACAACCCAGAGCAAAACAATGAAGCTACTCTTGCTGCTATTGTTGAGCAGGAGCCAAATCATCACCCCATCTCCAATGAGGTAGAGGTACTTGATATGCCAAGTAAGGAGTCTGAGCTTAAAAAAGGAAATTATGATTTTGTGGAAGAAGTTAAGGAAGAAGAAAGCTTGTCTTTGCAAGAAAAAGAGCTTGAGCTGATAAAGAAATCTCTTGAAAAATATGATGGTAAGCGCAAAGATGCTGCAGATGAACTTGGCATTTCAGAGCGCACTTTATATCGTAAAATCAAACAATACGATTTGTAATGTAAATTGGAATCTTTGAATACTTATCTGCTCAAATGTAGTTGTACTAACAAGCCTTGTATGTTTAAAAAACAAGTTTATTTTTTAATTTTTTGTGTCCTTAACACGATGGTAAGTGGGTGTGGCATTTATTCTTTTACTGGAGCAGATATTGATTACAGTAAGACCAAATCATTTCAAGTAAATTACTTTCAGAACAATGCAGCTATCGTAGAACCTGGTATGGCAAGGGAGTTCACACAACAGCTTCAAGACCTGCTGCTGAACCAGACCAGCTTGGATCTGGTAAACAGTGGTGGAGATCTTACCTATGAAGGCGAAATTATAGAGTATTACATAGCCCCTATTACCGCAACCTCTCAAAACACAGCCGCAGAAAACAGACTAACCATAAGTGTTAATGTGCGTTTTTTTAATAAAAATAATGAAGAAAAAGGTTTCGAACAACGTTTTTCATTTTATAAAGATTACACCGGTCAAAGCTTGTTAACAGGCTCTGAACTAGATGACGCCCTCAACGAAATTTTTGAGCGTATTACACAAGATATTTTTAATAAATCACTCGCAAACTGGTAGTATTTTGAATACACAAAACTATACCCTTTTACTGGCAGATTCTAAAAAAATGACCAAACAGTCGCTTTCTGATTTGGTAGAAGTTATTGACGTGTATCCTTACTTTCAAAGCGCACGAGCCTTATGGCTAAAGGGCCTAAAAAACCAGGAGAGTTTTAGATATAACGATGCTCTTAAACTAACGGCAGCTCACACCACCAACAGAGATATATTGTTTGAGTTCATCACCTCTGATAGCTTTGAGCAGGATCAAATTTCTTTGCAAATTTTAAGCAACGACCAGACCATAGGGCAGTATGAAATAGAAATGGGCGAAGATGTTTCTAAAACCGTTGACACAGAACAAAAACAAGAACAGAAACAGGCTCTTGAAGATGCAGAGGCTGTCTTAAATCCAAATTTGTTTGAAAAGAAAATAGCTGATGTTGAGCAAATGATAGCTGTATCCCAAGAATTTTTAGACAAAGAAGATCCTTCCAATACAGATCAAAAGCAAACTGCCTCAAGCCAACTAGCAATTGATACTCCGCTAGAATTTTCTAAAAATGACCGCCATTCTTTTTTTCAGTGGCTTGAATTAACCTCTACCACTGCTATTGTTCGTGAACAAACCCAAGAGCAAAAAGAAGATGCTAGTACAGATGCAAAGCACAGGAATGATTTGATTGAAAAATTTATCAATGAAAAACCAACAATTAAAGTCCAAAAAAATAGCCCCCAACCAAAAGACATACCGCAAGACATACCACAAGACAACGCAAAGCTGTCAAACTCTTTGATGACAGAGACTTTGGCTAGAGTCTATCTTCAGCAAAAAAATTATAAAAAGGCCATTCAGGCTTATAAAATATTAATTTTGAAAAATCCCGAAAAAAGTGGTTTCTTTGCAGACCAAATTAGAGCAGTAGAAAAACTGATAAACACAGAAGCATCATGAGTACCTTTACAATATTTTTAGTCTTAATAATTTTCGTAGCATTTTTGCTAGTAGTCGTTATAATGGTTCAAAACCCAAAAGGCGGAGGATTATCTTCTTCTTTTGGTGGTGGAGGATCCACACAAATGGGTGGGGTACAAAAAACCACAGATTTTCTAGATAAGTCTACCTGGACACTTGGAGGTTTGCTACTGGTATTGATTTTACTTTCAAGCATTCCTTTGGTGAGCAGTATTGAAACCCAGCAATCAAGCATTCAGGATACTGAGGTGATACAAACAGACCTGCCAGGTCAAGAAACTCCTGCTGAAGAGACACCATAGAGATTCATAACATTACAAAAAATGCCAGCTTGTCACGAAGCTGGCATTTTTTATTTTTTTAAGTCTAAATATGTCAGTAAAATATGAATGGCATACTTTCTGCCAGTAATTTAATGAAAAAATAATGTTTAATACATTTTTTGCGTTTGCAAAAATCTAAAACAAATAATAATGGGATTAAAAATTCAACCTCTTTCAGATAGAGTCGTGGTATTACCTCAAGCGGCAGAAACTAAAACAGCTTCTGGTTTATACATACCAGATAGTGCTAAAGAAAAGCCGCAACAGGGTAGCATCGCAGCTGTCGGAAATGGAAAAAAAGATCACAAAATGACTGTTAAAGTTGGTGATACTGTTTTGTACGGTAAGTATGCTGGTACAGAGTTAAAACTAGATGGAAAAGACTATTTAATAATGCGCGAGGAAGACATACTTGCTATCATCTAAATTTAAGATTAACAATTATTAACTACAACAAACCCCCAATGAAAAGGGGTTTTAAAATCAAAAAACATGGCAAAAGATATAATATTTGACTTAGATGCTCGTAATGGCATCAAGCGTGGTGTTGATGCATTAGCAAATGCAGTAAAAGTAACATTGGGTCCTAAAGGACGTAATGTAATTATTGGCAAATCATTTGGAGCTCCGGTGGTAACTAAAGATGGAGTTTCTGTAGCCAAAGAAATTGAATTAGAAGACCCATTAGAGAACATGGGTGCTCAAATGGTAAAAGAAGTAGCCAGTAAAACCAACGATTTGGCTGGTGATGGAACTACAACTGCCACAGTTTTGGCGCAAGCCATTGTAAAAGAAGGTCTTAAAAACGTTGCTGCTGGTGCAAACCCAATGGACTTAAAAAGAGGAATTGACAAGGCAGTAGAAGCGATTGTAAAAGATCTTGAGAAGCAAACCACTAAAGTAGGAAACTCTAGTGATAAGATTAAACAAGTAGCGGCCATTTCGTCAAACAATGACCAGACTATTGGTAGCCTCATTGCACAAGCATTTGAAAAAGTAGGTAAAGAAGGAGTGATCACCGTAGAGGAAGCAAAAGGAACAGACACCTATGTAGATGTTGTTGAAGGAATGCAATTTGACCGTGGTTATTTGTCACCATATTTTGTTACAAACAGCGAGAAAATGCACACAGAACTAGAAAATCCTATGATTTTATTGTGTGACAAAAAGATCTCTTCAATGAAAGATCTCATGCCTGTTTTAGAACCTGTAGCACAACAGGGCAAATCACTACTTATCATTGCAGAAGATGTTGACGGAGAAGCATTAGCTACCCTAGTGATCAACAAAATGCGTGGATCTTTAAAAATTGCTGCTGTAAAAGCACCAGGATTTGGTGACAGAAGAAAAGCTATGTTAGAAGACATTGCTATTTTAACTGGAGCAACCGTCATAAGTGAAGAACGTGGTTTTACCCTAGAGAATACAACTATTGATATGTTAGGAACTGCTGAGACAGTAACTATAGACAAAGACAACACAACGCTAGTGAATGGTGCTGGAAAGAAATCAGATATCAAAACGCGTGTAGGACAGATAAAATCTCAAATAGAGACTACGACCAGTGATTATGATAAAGAAAAGCTTC
>CATEMS010000008.1 GCA_949507465.1 Flavobacteriaceae bacterium | reverse complement strand
GGGTTTCAATATGGAAATAAAAGATAATGAAACCCTGTCTATTAGCGGAATTCCCATAGTACTCCAGGAAAAAGATGTATCACAAGTCATTGAGGACTTTTTGAGCACCTATGAGGCCGGACATCTCGGAGACCATTTCTCACAGACAGATATATTGGCTAAGGCCTTAGCTAAAAGCATGGGCATAAAGACAGGCGATGTTTTGGAGTTGCCAGAGCAATTAAACCTTATAGATGAACTATTTGCTTGTAAAGAATTCTTGACTTCTCCCTTTGGAAAGTCCGTAATGACCAATTTGCAACAAACAGATCTAGATTTAAAATTTTTATAATGGGAAGGATTAGTGATACCGTAAAGCATTTAATTATAATTAATGTCATCTTTTTTATTGCCACTCAGTTGTACGGAGATGTTTTATATCAATGGTTTTCTCTTTGGTATTTTGGGAATGACAACTTCTCTTTTTGGCAAGTCCTTACGCATATGTTTATGCATGGAGGTTTTATGCATTTGTTTTTTAATATGTATGCACTTTGGGCTTTTGGTTCGCCTTTAGAGTTTAAATGGGGAAAACAGAAGTTTTTGTTTTTTTATATTTCAGCAGGTATTGGAGCTACGCTAATACATTCTGGTGTTAATTATTTGTATTTACAGCAAGGATTAGACGCTTTAGCGGCCAATGGAATAGCATCCGATTCCGTTATGGATGTGATACGCCAGGGCCAATACAGTCCGGCTTGGTATGATTATGCTTCTAGGGGAACAATAGATAATATGCTTGCTGCTTTCTCTACCCCTGCAGTAGGTGCTTCAGGGGCTATTTATGGGGTTCTTGTTGCTTTTGGTATGGCCTATCCTAATTCTGAGCTATTTTTAATGTTCATTCCTGTGCCCATAAAAGCCAAGTATTTTATTCCTGTTTTAATAGGTCTAGATTTATTTTCTGGCGTAACAGGTTATAGTATTTTTGGTTCTGGTATTGCTCATTTTGCCCACGTTGGTGGGGCTATATTTGGATTTATAATGGCCTGGTATTGGAAAAAGAACGAGTTTGATAACCACAGATGGAATTGATATGTTAGGATCTAATTTTACCTATTGGTGGCAGCAAAGGGGCATACATGAAAAGTTAGCATTGAGTTGTGTTGCTTTTTATTTGTTTCAAACACTCCTCCCGTTTTTATTTGATTTTTCTGCAGCTAACTTTTTGTACTGGTTCTCCCTTCCAAGTAGTTTTTGGGGAATTTTAGAGAAACCATGGACTCTGGTGTCTTATGCTTTTTTTCATGCCAGCTTTTCGCACCTATTTTTTAATATGATCATGCTTTATTTCGGTGGGCAGCTGTTTTTGAATCTTTTTAATGCCAAACGTTTTTTAAACGTATACTTCCTAGGTTTAATTACAGGAGGTTTGGTCTTCTTGTTGAGTTATACCATTTTTCCTGTATTTAGTGGGAATGGAGCTAGTTTAATTGGAGCGTCTGCAGGAGTCACTGCTATTTTTATATTTATATGTGCTTATATGCCTTATCAGGAAGTAAGGGTGCTTTTCTTTAATGTAAAGCTTTGGCAGCTTGGGGTATTTTTTATTTTAACAGACCTTATTCAAATTCCCAATGGCAATGCCGGAGGACACTTGGCTCATATTGGGGGGGGTATTCTAGGTTTTGTATATGCCAATAAGCTCAAAGAGGGTCAAGATATAGGACGTTTTTTTGACGCTGTTCTCTCTTCATTATCCAAGGTGTTTACACGTACTAAATCACCCTTAAAGACGGCCTATAAAAATAACAAAAGTGCTTCAAGTAAAGGAGTTACAACAGCTTACAAGGAGCGAGAACAACAGAAAAAGATAGATGCTATTTTAGATAAGATCAGTCATTCGGGTTATGATTCACTGACAAAAGAGGAAAAAGATTATTTATTTAGCTCCGGAAAATCATAAGTAATTTTTATGTTAAAAAAGATCTTCAACGGTTTTGTGTTGCTACTCAATATAGGAGTGAGTGCACTCTTATTATTGGCTTGTCTTTTACCATATATCTCCGTTGCTTTGGTCCCTTCCATGTCTATTTTTAGCCTTTTTGTTCCTTTTTTAGTACTGGGAAATATATTGTTTTTGATCTATTGGATCCTACAATTTAAAAAGACCGTTTTTTTGCCTATTGTTTCGCTGGTAATAGCCTATTTTTTTATAGGTTCTTTTTTTCAATTTCGTGCAGAGCGTCCAATGCCTTCATCGAAAGACTTTTCAATAATGTCCTTCAATACAAGGCTTTTTAATAAGTATCAATGGAGTGATGATCCTTCCATTGGCAATCAAATAGTGGCATTTATTCAAAAGACTGATCCATCTGTTGTGTGTTTTCAAGAATTTGATGTTTCCATGAAGGAGCGTTTTATGAGCTATCCTCATACCTATATCAGTGCAAGTGATAATTCAAAACAAGCAGTGCAAGCTATTTTTTCTAAATTTCCTATTGTAGCAAAAGGCCTACTCCCTTTTACAAATAGCACGAATGCAACTATTTTTGTGGACCTTAAAATAAAAGGCGACACGGTCAGATTGTACAATGTTCATTTACAATCTCTAAGGGTTAAACCGGAGGCGGCAAGTTTAGAGTCGGGTACTAGAGAACGACTGTACAAAAGACTAAAGGTCTCTTTTGCCAAGCAACAAGCGCAAGCAGACATTATTGCAAGCCATAAAAGTGATAGTCCCCACAAG
>CATEMS010000007.1 GCA_949507465.1 Flavobacteriaceae bacterium | reverse complement strand
TTTTCCAGAACTTGCTTTACTAGTTTGGGTACTTGCAACAACCGTTCGCTTTTCTGCCTCTCGCAGGTTTTGAAGATTACGCTGCTCCAAAAAATACTCTATATCACCCAAATACTCTTTAATTTTATGATCCTTAAACTCATATACCTTATCGGTCAGCCCTTGCAAAAAATCTCTATCATGGCTTACCACAAGCAATGTGCCTTCAAAATTCATCAAGGCATCTTTTAAAACATTTTTAGACTTAATGTCTAAGTGGTTAGTGGGCTCATCCATTACCAACACATTAAAAGGCTGCAGTAATAATTTTGCCAAAGCCAAACGGTTACGCTCCCCCCCACTTAAAACCCTTACATATTTATCTACATCCTCTCCCCTAAACAAGAAAGAGCCTAGTATGTTTCTAACCAAAGGCCTTGTGCGCTCATCTGCGGCGTCCAACATCGTATCTTCTACCGTTTTGGTGCCGTCCAGATAATCTGCTTGGTTTTGTGCAAAGTATCCAATCTGCACATTGTGTCCCAAATTCATGGCACCAGAGTACTTAATCTCATCTACAATAATTTTGGCCAGGGTAGATTTTCCTTGCCCGTTCTGTCCTACAAATGCTATTTTGGTATCTCTCTCAACGCGTAAATCTACACTCCGCAACACCTGGGTATCTCCATAGCTTTTCGATATGTTTTCTGCCTCTATAACCACCTTTCCAGGCACTACACTTACTGGAAATGTTAAAGACATCACACTATTGTCATCCTCATCCACCTCTATTCTATCAATTTTATCAAGTTTCTTTATGAGAGATTGTGCCATGGTAGCCTTACTGGCCTTGGCTCTAAACTTTTCAATCAACTTTTGGGTTTGCTCAATTTGTTTTTGCTGATTTTTTTGAGAAGCCAGTTGCTGTGCCCTTAGTTCTTGACGTTGTACCAAATACTTGGTATACGGCTTGTTATAATCATAAATTTTACCCAGTGAAATCTCGATGGTTCTATTGGTAATAGTGTCCAAAAACATTTTATCATGACTTACCACTACAACCGCACCTGCATAATTTTTCAAAAACTCTTCTAACCACAAAATAGATTCTATATCAAGATGGTTGGTAGGCTCATCCAAAAGTAAAATATCGTTGTTTTGAAGCAATAGCTTTGCAAGCTCTATACGCATACGCCACCCTCCAGAGAAGGTTTCTGTAACTTTGTTAAAATCTGCTCTTTGAAATCCTAAACCCTGCAAAATACGCTCTGTCTCCCCTTGGTAATTGTAACCTCCTAATATCTCATATTGATGCTGTACATCGTTTAAATCTATCATGAGCTGGTTATAACTACTGCTTTCGTAGTCTTCTCTGGTGGCTAGCTGTGTGTTAATTTCCTCTAGCTGAGTTTCTAATTTTTTTAGTTCTGTAAAAGCCTCGTAAGATTCCTCCAAAACGCTGCGCCCTTTGGTAAAATCAATATCCTGTTTTAGAAAACCTATAGACACGTCTTTATCCATGGCAATAGCACCTTGGTCATACTCTTGTTCTCCAGAAATAATTTTTAGTAGGGTAGATTTTCCCGAACCATTGGGTCCTTGGATGACATAAGATCCAGGTATTTCAAATTGATAATTTGCATTTCGAAATACCCAGTCTCGATTAAACTTTTTAGCAATATTTATAAGACTTAATGACACTTATTTAGAGGAGTATCCTTTCATTATACCTCGTTCTGATGTTTCAATAAAACTTAAAATTTTCTCTTTTTCTTTAGAGTTGCTAAACTCTTTATCAATTGATTTTATAGCTTGAGAAATATTTTGATTTGATTGGAATAAATGACGGTAAATATTTTGTATTTCAGAAATTTCATCCTTTTCAAACCCCCTTCTTTGAAGTCCTATCGAATTTATTCCAACAAACGAAGCAGGTTCTTTTGCTGCTTTCACAAATGGTGGAATGTCTTTTCGAATTAATGTTCCCCCTGAAATCATAGAATGTGCGCCAATTTTAACAAATTGGTGAACTGCAGAGAGCCCTCCTAAAATTGCATAATCTCCTAGTGTGACGTGCCCGGCTATGGCTACACTGTTTGCGATGATGCAATGATTCCCAATAATACAATCATGTGCTATAT
>CATEMS010000006.1 GCA_949507465.1 Flavobacteriaceae bacterium | reverse complement strand
CTCATTTGTAATGATTGTTAAATTAATTTTGCATAGCTAGTGCTTCATCTTCAAGCTATGTGTCAAAAAATCCTGCCATATAGTTTTGATTTGCATCAATAAAGGCAGGAATAGAAAAATCCCATACAGGACGGGATTTATACCACAAATATACTAAAAATTATTTGTTAGGTTATTTTTGTACTTTAGAGGCGCTAATAAATGATCATTACAAATGAAAAAAATGTGTGTGGGTATTGGAATATTGATACTGCTTTTGGGGTGCAACACAGACCAAGATCAGTTAGGGCAATTCAACCCCTATTTAATTAACCCTCAGGTTAACTTTACTCTAAATTTAAACCTACCTCAATACAATGATCTTAATTTCCCTGGAGGATCTGCAATAATTACAAGTCAAGGAATTCGAGGTATAGTGGTGTACAGATTAAACGATGATTTATTTACCGCCTTTGAACTTAGTGATCCAAATCACATACCGAGTGAATGCTCAAGAATGATAATAAATGGTATTGAGGCAACTTGCCCTTGCCCTGGTGAGGATAATACCTACAATATTGTAACCGGAGAGCACAAAACAATGCCCTCGCTTTATCCTATGCTAGGTTATAGAGTGGAACGCTCTGGTGCTAACCTAAGAATATCAAATTAATTAATCATTATTTTTTTGACAACCTGGTGGTTGTTTGTGGTAATTACTAAAAAGTAAATTCCAGGAGTTAGATTGCTCACGTCTATACTTTTGCTAGTTGCAAGCTTAGTAACTACTCTCTTTCCAGATAGATCTAAAAGTTGCAGGTTGCTTGGAGTTGTTTGTGTTTGGATATAAACGATATCACTACTAGGGTTTGGATACACAACTATGGTGTCCTGAAGGTCACTATTTTCTCCAACAGCTAATTCTTCTTCTTGATACACTTTTACGTAATCTATGAGCATAGTGGCCTGGTCAAACCCAGAAGGAATATTTCCTGCAATACCTCCCATAGCCAAGTTTAATAATATAAATTGATCCTCATAGAACGGCCAGTTACTATCATCTTTTACTGCAGGATTGTATGTGTAATAACCAACACCATCGAGTAAAAATGTAATCTGGTTTGGAGACCAGTTTAGAGAGTATACGTGAAAATCATTTTCGAGATCTGATGCAATAGTGCCTCCTCCATTTGGATTACCAGCATAACAGCAAGGGGTATGTAAAGAACTCTTGATGTAGTTTATATCTTGGTTAGGAAATATTCCGTGTTCCATCATATCTATCTCACCACAGGCAGGCCAACTTGTGGTGCCATATTGTGGGTCCCAATAAGCTCCGTCTTCATTTATATTCTTCCCCAATGTCCAAATGGCTGGCCAAGTTCCAGCCCCTATAGGAATTTTTGCTCTTACATCTACCCTACCATAGGTAAATGCAAATTTAGAATTTAATCTAGCAGAGGTGTAGTTCTTTGTTAGTCCCTGATCTGTGTAGGTCTCTTGTTTTGCGATGATACGCAAGAACCCTGAAGAATCCACAAAAGAATTATCTATACGGTTGGTATAATGCTGCGCTTCTCCATTAGCCCAACCTACACCGGGTATAATAACTTGTGTTTGATGGTGCCATTTGGATGGGTTTACAACTCCTGGAGTATCAAATTGATCTTCCCAAACCAACTCAGTGTACTGAACATCTACCTGTGGTATTTCTATCTCTGTGGAGCCATCGTCTATGTTATCTATAAAATAGGTTCCGCCAGAAAATGCGCCACCATCTATAAACAATACCAATTTATTATACTCTCCAGTTGCATTTACTGGGGTGCCACTACCTGGTAATACGGCTTGAGAAAAATCAAAAACTATGTTATTAGACCAACCCCCACCAGCAGGGATTGTTTGGGTAACCTCTACATCCGGATTTACACCATTTTCAAGTTTTAAGAGTATGGTATGTGCATTGCTATCAAAGGCATAAAAAGATAATGAAATAGTGTTTTGGAAATCCAAATCTATTGGCCTTTGCAAATCAAGGTAAAAACCTTCCCAAGCATCAGAGCCACTATTGGAAAACTGTCCTACATCGTTGGTGGGATCTTGGGGGTCTGTGTTGAAAGAAAAACTACTCCCTAAAAAGGATGAAAAATTCTCTGCTGGATCAGAAAAATCGATGGGCATTTGCTGAGCAAATGAAAAATTTCCTAACAATAATAGCACTAAAAGTAGGTAAGATGGTGATTGGTTCATAAAAAATTTGTTAGACAGCAAAGATACCACATTTTGTTTCATTTTTTTTATTCTTTAGCCCTACAAGGGCTATACAAAAAGGTTATATGGCTTAAAAGGTAAGGGTAGCACCCACCAAAAAGTTGATTCCTGCTTGCGGATAAAATCCTGCGCCTTCTATGGTGGTTATACTTCCAGGGGTAGAGAAATCATCATCATAGGTGAAAAAATATCCATTTGATATGTACTTGACATCAAAAATATTATTAACCAAGCCTTGAAGCACTAAAGATTTTGCGAAAGACAATTTATCTATAGTATAGTTTACGGTAAAATCATTTAAAAAATAGGCGTCTAATTTTGATGTCTGACTGTCTATATTACCCATGTACTGCTGTCCCACATATTTAGAAAGCAATGCTACTTGAAGGTTTTCTTTTGGAGTGTATGCTATACTATTGCCTGCAATAAAGGAGGGAGAAAATGAAATATTTGTAGTTCCTAAGTTTACTATCTCACCATCTGTTGATGTTGTAAAATCTTTGTTTTTATTACTGCTCAAGGCTATATTTGGTCTTAGATGTAATTGCTTTGACACCTTAAAATCTGCATCTATTTCAAGACCTGCTCTATAACTACTACCACTAGTTTCTCTTATAAAGCCTCCAGAATCATCTAATTGGCCGGTGAGTACAAGTTGGTTTTTGTAATCCATATAGTAGAGATTAGTACTTAGGGTCATGTTTTGGCCTGTAAAACGCCATCCCAGTTCGTAATCATCTAATTTTTCTGGAGTAAAGACGCCTTCTTCAAAGTCACTGCGTCTGGGTTCTCTACTAGCTCTACCATAAGTGACATACAATTGATTGCTCTTGTTTAGGGTATAACTTGCCCCAAATTTTGGGTTAAAAAACGCATACTGCTCATCAACTACCATATTCACTTTATCACTTGTTAAACCAGCCGTTTTATAGTTTACAACTCGCAATTGTAAATCCCCAAAGACAGACCAATTGTTGTTTACCTTGTAACTTGCCTTAGAAAATGTAGTGAATTCATGTTTGTCTCCTGTCCCTTGATAATAGCGATCTGCTAAATTTGCGCCAGAAAAATTAGTAGCCCAGATTACCTCACCAAAATGAAGGCCCTGATAATAACTATAAAAAATCCCTGTAGTGGTATCCCACCTGTTATCCTTATAGTTAGCATTTGCGCTGAGAGCATAAAAATTATTCTCAAGCCATCTGCGTCTAACAAGATCTGAGGTTTCTATTACTTGGCCATTTATTTCAACAGGTAACAAGCCGTGAAAATCTAGAGACGCATCTTCTTTGTATTCTTCAAAAAAACCACTTCCTTTTGTATAATTTAGTGTTGCGCTGGTACTCCAATTGTTGTTATAGCGCTGATTCCAGATAAGTTGGTAGTGATCTTGGTCATAATCATCTACTTGATTTTTATGAAAACGAACAGCCCCCTGATCATCAGTATACAACCCAGCAGGATTAAACGTAGGATTTGTATCAACCGTTTGAGCATCAATTCCAAACCATGACTGATACGTTACCTCTCTACCGCCAAAAACTAACGCTTTTATGTGTGTGTTATCT
>CATEMS010000005.1 GCA_949507465.1 Flavobacteriaceae bacterium | reverse complement strand
TAGCAGATCCTAACTTTTTCACAACACTTGTGGCTTGCCCAGCGCCTAGTAATTTTGAGGTTGCAACACCTGTAGATACAGAAGCTATTTTTACTTGGGATGTTGTAGCAGAGGCTGTTAACGGTTATACCTTAGATGTGTTTGACGCAGGTGCAGACCCAACACTTGATACCCCTGTTTATACAGAAACTCTGGCAGCAGGTATTGTTACTGCAACCGCAACCGGATTGTCATTAGATTCAGGATATGATGCCTATCTAGTGTCAGATTGTGATACTAATGGATTCTCACAAGAAAACTTAGTATCATTCACAACACCATTTCCTGCACCTGAATGTGGTGGTATATTTGTAGATTCTGGAGGATCTGCAGGAAATTACCAGCCAAATGAACAAACAGTTACTACCATTACACCAGATGTACCTGGTGAGGCAGTGACTGTAACCTTTACCTATGTAGATATCGAAACCACTGCAGGTACTGGACAACAAGATGGATGTTGGGATTTTCTGACCATATATGATGGCCCAGATACTACCTTCCCTATATTGGCTCAGACACTATGTGGTGAAGAAAGTGGAGACGGTGGACAGCCAAGTGATCCAAATAGTTTATTATCTATCGGAGATTCTTTTACATCCTCTGATCCTAGTGGAGCATTGACATTTGTATTTGACTCTGATGGATCTGTTCAAGAAACTGGATGGTCTGCAGATATAACATGTGGCGTACCACCTGTGGGTTGTGGAGATGTTTTCTATGATGAAGGTGGCGTTGATGGTGATTACCTTCCTAGTGAGTCTACAGTAACAACTATCTCTCCTGATGTTGCAGGAGATGCTGTAACGGTAACTTTTACCTATGTGGATATCGAATCTTCAACAGGAACAGGAACCCAAGACGGATGTTGGGATTACCTGACTGTTTACAACGGACCAGATACCAGTTTCCCAGTTCTTGCACAAACCCTTTGTGGAGAGGAAAGTGGAGATGGTGGGGCTCCTAGTGACCCAAATAGTTTACTCTCTATTGGTGATACCTTTACCTCTACTGACCCAAGTGGATCTCTTACTTTTGTCTTCACCTCAGACACAAGTGTTCAAGAGACAGGCTGGGCTGCAGACGTTTCTTGTGCGCCAATAGTGATCCCTTGTCCAGAGGTAGAAAACTTTGCTGTAAGTAATATCACAGAAACCACTGCAGATCTTACTTGGGATGCAGCAGAGGGAGCAATTTCTTATGATTGGGCTGTGTTTTTAGCTGGAGCAGATATAGAAGTTGATTTACCTGTAGCTTTTGAAAACACAACAGCAACCAGTGGGTTCGCTCAAGGGTTGATTCCAGGTTTTAGTTATGATGCCTACATTCAGACCGATTGCGGGGGTAACAATAACATTAGTGATTTTGTTGGACCAGTTACTTTTACAACCACTGCACTAGGGGTAAATGACAGAGATGTAAATACGATTGTATTTTCTCCTAACCCAGCAGAAACAGATGTGAGTATTGCCTCATCAACTGTTATTACTTCATTACATATTGTAAATATGCTAGGTCAAAATGTACTTTCTTTATCTCCTAACGCTAAAGAATTTACAATAGATGTATCTACTTTATCTAGCGGAGCATATTTTATAAAAGCTATTTCAAATGGAGTGATTACCACAAAAAAGCTTGTTAGAAAATAATACACTTTTAATTACTTTAAGAAAAGCCGCCTATTATCTGGCGGCTTTTTTTATACGTTACTTTTAAATTAGATTTTTTACATTTACCAAAACAATTGCATGAATATTCAAAAAAAAATAAAAACCATATTGCTACTTTTAGTAATATCAACGCTATTTATATCATGTAAAGACACCAGTAAAACAAACTTTGATGATACAGAGCATACGAGCGTTTTTTACCTTATAAGACATGCAGAAAAAGATAGAAGTGATTCTACAAACAAGAATCCTTTCCTAACCACACAAGGAATCGAAAGAACAAAAAAATGGGCGGTTTTTTTTAAGAACAAAAAAATAGATGCAGTGTATAGTACAAATTACAAAAGAACACGGCAAACTGCCCTCCCTATTGCCAAGAATAACAATCTAGAAATTATCAGCTATACGCCGAAAAAGTTCATCACAGAGGAATTTATACAAAACAACAAAGGTAAACACATTGTCATTGTTGGACACAGCAATACCACACCACAGCTAGTTAACAGGCTACTTGGAGAGAAAAAATATGAAGATATACCAGATGGAGATAATAACGATCTTTTTATAGTAACTCACACAAAAAACACTGTAACATCCAAAAGAGAAAAGGTTCATTAAATTTCATTGACCAATCCCCATTATTAGTTCTATTTTTACAACATGGCTATTCAAAAAAACATTCAAATAAAAAACAGAAAAGCGAGATTTGAGTATGAAATCTTAGACACTTACACAGCTGGTATCGTTCTTGTTGGCACAGAAATAAAGGCTATTAGAGAAGGGAAAGCCTCAATTGCGGATAGCTTTTGTGAGTTTAACGCTCAAGGAGAATTATTTGTAATCAATATGACAGTACAAGAGTATAGCCATGCAACTCATTTTAACCACAACCCAAAGAGTGAACGTAAACTCCTATTAAATAAAACAGAACTAAAAAAACTGTATAAAAATGTCAAAACCTCAGGACTTACTATAATACCCCTGGTTTTATTCACAAATGATAAAGGACTTGCTAAAATCACTGTTGCTCTTTGTCGCGGAAAGCGTGAATTTGACAAAAGAGAAAACATTAAAGACAGAGACAATAAAAGAGACTTAAGCAGGCTTAAAAAAAGTTTTAACAACTAACTATTTAACAGCATCTTGATCCAATTAAACCTATATTAAAGAAAGATAAAATATACCCATATTTTAGGCCTATGAAAGAGTTCTTAACCCTTCTTTTATTGCACATCATCACTTTTGGGCAGGCACAAATTACTGGAAAGATAACAGGGCCTGATTCTAAGGCGATACCTTACGTTAACATTTATCTAGAAAACACCTATACGGGCACCACATCAAATGATGATGGCCTTTATAAACTTCCAATACAAAACAAAGGAAACCACACCATTGTTTATCAATTTTTAGGCTATAAAACTGTCACTAAAAAAATAACTGTTGAAAATTTCCCCTACACACTAAATATTAGTTTAGAACCTGAAACTACTTCATTACAAGAGGTCGTCATAGATATAAATGAGGATCCAGCAAATCGAATAATAAGAGCTACCATTAACCGTCAAAAAGAAAATCTAGCCAACATTAGTGCGTATACTGCAGATTTCTATTCCAGAGGGGTATGGAAGATAAAAAAAGCTCCAAAAAAAATATTAGGCCAAAGTGTAAGTGGTATTGAGCAATCATTAGACTCCACCAGAAGCGGTATTATATATCTTTCTGAAACTATTTCAAAAATATCATATCAGCAACCAAACAATTTTAACGAGCATATTATAGCAAGTAAGGTAAGTGGTAATGACAATGGATTTAGTTTTAACTCTGCTCAAGAGTCAACATTTTCTTTTTATAAAAACACGATAGCTTTAAATACTGCCATTGTATCACCACTTGCTAAAAATGCATTTAATTATTATAACTATAAACTAGATGGTGTTTTCTACCAAGGTGATAAACTCATAAATAAAATAAAAGTAATTCCTAAAAGACCCAATGACAGGGTTTTTAATGGGGTTATTTATATCGTAGAAGACCAGTGGCAATTATATGGTTTAGAGCTAACAACAACAGGAACAGCCCTTCAGATTCCATTTGTCAAAGAACTTGTCTTTACACAAAATTTCACCTACGATACCACACAAAAGTTTTGGGTAAAATTATCCCAAACCATCGATTTTAGCTTTGGTATTTTAGGTCTTAATGGACAGGGAAAGTATACCTGTGTGTATAACAATTATAACTTTAATCCAGTTTTTAATAAAGATTCTTTTTCCAATCAAATAATATCCTTCGAGTTAAAAGCCAATACAAAAGACAGTATTTTCTGGAATGCAATGCGCCCAGTACCCCTTACTGATGAAGAATTTAATGATTATATAAAAAAAGATAGTTTGCAAGAATTAAAAAGGTCAAAGCCCTACTTAGATTCGCTAGATAACCTATCAAATAAATTTTCTATTACAGATCCATTATTTGGGTATACCTATAGAAATACCCCCAATAAATGGAGGATCAACTATTTGGGACCAGCCACAGGAATTTCTTTTAATACCCTACAGGGATATACCAGTAAAGTAGGTCTAAACTTTTATAAATGGTATACAGAAAATAGAACAAAGTGGATGTCTATAAACCTAGATGCCTCCTATGGTCTGGCCGAAGATAAAGTTCGATTCAAAGCAGGTGTAACCAAAAAATTTAATAGCAAGAACAATCTAGTAGTCACACTATCTGGAGGTAGCAAGCTAACACAGTTTAATGACAGTGATCCTATTTCACCTTTTATAAATAGTGTCGCTACCTTATTTTTTGAGAGCAATTACCTGAAAGCATATAATCTTGATTTTTTGCAGATCAAATACCGACAAGAACTTTTTAATGGTCTGGAGGCTTTTGCAAAAATTAGCTATGAAAAAAGAAGTGCTTTGTTTAATACCACTAATCATTACTATATAAATAACCAAGGGCAACAGTACAGCTCAAATAACCCGCAAGCCCCTGAAGATTTTACGAGCAAATCAGTAGAGGAGCACCAAGTGTTTAAAGCACAAATTACAGCTCGTATTTTTTTTGGACAAAAGTACATCTCTATTCCAGAGAGAAAAATCAATATTAGAAATTATCGGTATCCAAGAATTGACATGACACTTGAGCATGGATTTGGAGGCTCAGAGAAAAATTATAATTACTCACAATTAAGGACAGAAATTTATCAAAATTTGAGTGTTGCTAACAAAGGTGAGTTGTATTACCGGTTAAAAGCTGGAACATTTTTCAGTGCAGATGACATCTCATTTATAGATTACCAACATTTTAATGGTAACCAAACACAAATAGGTACTAAGGTAAATTATACCAATGTTTTTAACACCTTACCCTACTATGAGTTTAGTACCAATAAGAGTTATTTGGAAGGGCACTTAGAACATAATTTTAAAGGTTGGATTCTAGGTAAAATACCAGGAGTTAATTCATTAAATTTTAATCTTGTGCTTGGGGCACATCTTTTGGCATCTCAGCAAAGAAAGCCCTATTCAGAATTTTCTGTTGGATTAGACAATCTTGGTTTTGGCAACTTTCGCCTGTTACGGCTTGATTATGCGGTGTCCAACTTTAATGGCCAGCAAAATGGACGTTTGGTATTTGGTTTGAAATTTTTAGATTTTCTAGGACAGTAAAAATCAAGACCGAATACTCTTTAATTTTTATTTTCAAGTAAGGGCACAAACTTAAACTCACCATAGGTTTGTTTGTTAAAGGCTGTTTTTGATGTTCTTGTATAAACCGTCATTATTTGAGAGACTTCTCCAACAGGAATCACCAACTTCCCTCCTATTTTTAATTGAGATAGTAATGGCTTTGATACATAGGGAGCACCCGCAGTTACAACAATACCATCAAACGGAGCTTCCGTCTGAAGACCAACATATCCATCCCCAAATATGAGTTTCTTGGGAGCTTTTTTTTGCTTTTTAAAAAAACTTTCAGCTTTTTTAAAGAGCTTGTTTTGTCTTTCTATACTATACACAATAGCTCCAATTTCAAGTAACACAGCTGTTTGATAGCCGCTTCCAGTACCTATTTCTAGCACTTTAGATCCTTTTACAATATCAAGCAGTTCGGTTTGTCTAGCAACGGTATAGGGCTGAGATATGGTTTGATCTGCAGCAATTGGGAATGCTTTATCTACATAGGCATGATCTATAAAGCCACTATCCATAAACAAATGTCTGGGGATGGTATTTATAGCTTGCAAAACAGCTGGGTTAGAAATCCCTTTTTTTTCGAGGGTCTCAACCAGTTTTTTTCGCATACCTTTATGAGTAAATGTATCTTTCAATAACGCGATTTTAACACCTGCAAAATACTAAAAAGTGACTTATATTTTTAAAAATTGGGCAGTTATCATCTGTAAAAAATACAGGACTTTTTCTTGAAGTATACCTATCTTTGCCTCATGGGAAATCATCCAGATTCTATAAGACTCAATAAAGCCATTAGTGAAAGTGGTTACTGTTCTAGACGTAAAGCAGATGTATTAATTGAGCAAGGTCGTGTTACCCTTAATGGAACCCCTGTTAGTCTTGGAGACAGAGCCATGCCTGGAGATCAGATACATGTAGATGATCAATTAATCACAAAAAAAACAACCTTAGTTTACATTGCATTAAACAAACCTATAGGTATCACCTGTACAACAGATCAAAGGGTAGAGGGAAATGTGGTAGATTTTATTGGTCATAAGGAGCGTATTTTTCATGTAGGACGTCTTGACAAACCTAGTGAGGGCTTACTTCTAATGACAAATGATGGAGATATTGTAAATAAAATATTAAGGGCTGGAAACAAGCATGAGAAAGAATACATCGTTACCACAGACAGACCTATTACCGATGATTTCGTTAGAAGAATGAGTAGCGGTATACCCCTGGCAGAATTAGAAACTATCACCAAAAGTTGCCAGGTAGAACGCCTTAGCAGATTTACCTTTAAAATCATACTTGTACAAGGGCTTAACCGTCAAATACGGAGAATGTGTGACTATCTAGAATATCAGGTACTTTCCCTCAAACGTGCTAGAATCATGAATATCAATCTAGGAAATTTAGCCCCAGGCAGCTGGCGTGATTTAACACCCAAGGAAGTGAAAGAACTTCAAGAGGCTGTCTCAGACTCAAACAACAACTCATATGCACTACAGGAGAGTACTAAAGAGGATGAATTAAAAAAAACAGGCTCTGTTACAAAAACTAAGAGAAAAACAAGAAGGACTTCCTAGGTATCAACAAAACTTCAAAGAAAAAAACCACTAAAAAAAACCCTGAATAAATTCAGGGCGCTTTCATAAATATATACGATATTATTAGCCCAAAACAGCTTGTACTTTATCTGCGGCTTCTTTGAACTCAATAGCACTTTGAACATCAAGACCACTATTGTCAATTAACTCTTTAGCGATGTCTGCGTTGGTACCTTGTAAACGAACAATAATTGGAACATTAATGGT
>CATEMS010000004.1 GCA_949507465.1 Flavobacteriaceae bacterium | reverse complement strand
TAAGTTTGTCAAATCAATTTAATAGATTGATATTTGCAGACTATTAAATATTAACATTAAATTAAATTACAATGAGTAAAGGAACAGTAAAATTTTTCAACGACACTAAAGGCTTTGGATTTATTACAGAAGAAGGAGTTGAAAAAGACCACTTCGTACACATTTCAGGATTAATCGATGAGATTAGAGAAGGTGATGAAGTTACTTTTGATCTTAAAGAAGGAAACAAAGGATTAAACGCGGTTAACGTAAAAGTTATCTAAGCAATATCTAAATACTTTCAAAAAAGAGCCCATCGTAAAGATGGGCTTTTTTTATGGTCCAATACCAACCAAAAAATAAATAAGGGTTCATAAAAAAATAGAAAGAAGTTTGTTTTTTCTTTAAAAAATCGCATTTTTTTTTAGAAATTGTAGCATATTAATTAAAAGTTTATAGATAAAATAATAAATGGCTAAGTCACAACAAACCTTTAGTAAAGTAGAAAAAGAAAAAAAACGTTTAAAAAAACGTGAGGACAAACGTAAAAAAATGGAGGCCAGAAAACTTGAAAAGCAAGAGAAGGGTTCTTCTGGGATTGAGTTTGCATACGTTGATTATAATGGAAACCTTGTAGATACTCCTCCAGATCCATCCCAAAGGGTAGAGGTAGAAATCGAAGATATTGCAATAAGTGTCCCAAAAACACTAGAATCTGAAAGGGAAGCTTTTGATCCTGTTCGTATTGGTGTGGTCAATTTTTTTGACACCTCAAAGGGTTTTGGTTTTATCATAGACTCAGTGAATCAAGAAAAATATTTCACACACGTTAGTGGTTTAATTGACCAAATTACTGAGGGTAATAAAGTTTCTTTCGAATTAGAGAAAGGCCAAAGAGGCATGAATGCAGTTAAAGTAAAACTAGAAAAATAGTATTCTGAGTTTTCAAAACTTTAACCAGCGCGCTATGTCATTGAATTAATAAAGTTAATTGACAGGGCGCTTTTTTAGTTCCATATAGAACAGCAAATGCACATATTAGTTTATGTAATTTAACAAGCACAAGTTTATATAAAATCACCTTTTGGAAATTATTTATTTTAAACCTCCTTTAGGTAAATAGCTTCACAATTAAAGCATCTAAAATACTAAAAACAAATATCATGGAAGAAGTAAAAATTGCATTAAAAGTTATTGTAGGTTTAAGTTTACTCAATGTTTGGCTCTTAAATTACAATAAGCCTTCAAGGTGGAGAGGAGCTGATGCCAAGACTATGATGGAAGAATTTGATGCATATGGCCTTAGCAGTTCATTGTGTTATATAGTTGGGTTTTTAAAAGTAGGTTTTGCTTTAGTATTACTATCATCAATTATATATCCAAACCTTGAAATTTTAGCAACATCTGTAAATCTTGAAATTTTAGCAGCTTCTATACTAGGAGCCTTACTTTCGGGATCTATTTTAATGCATATCAAGATAAAAGATGCGGCAATAAAATCACTTCCTGCAACATTATTTTTGATATTTTGTTTACTAATTATAGTTCTGTAAACTATATGTGACCCATATAGCAATAAGCTAAATAGCTATTTAAGATTGTAAAAATAAAAGCTGGGCTAGATTGTAAAAAACTGTCTTTTATTTTAATTCTAACGATAGATCCTAAAAGCATTAATACAGCAAGCCCTGCAGAGCCTGTGAACGCTAATTGCGGGAATTTCCAACAACCCAATAAAAGAGCAAGCCCTCCAAGTATTTGAAGCATTCCTGTTAATTTTAAAAACTTTGGAATTCCAAAGCGTTTAAATTCTTTTGCCATATGAGGTGAAGACAAACAACTTGTGCCATACATTAAGAAACAGACACCAGAGAATACAGAAAGAGTAGTAAGTATTGTCATAATTTTAAAGGTACAATTTGTTATAGTAGTATCCTGATAAGTGGCTTACAAATCATTACATATTTGTTACAGACATTCATTTATTCTAAAATACGCATAAACACTGTGTTTGTATTATAATTTATATTATGTAAAATAGAAATTGTAACCGCTCCTCTGCATATATCAATAGATCCGTATTTAAACTATTAATAAGTTCTCTAAGTATTTTAAAGACTACCTTTACAGAGTGGAACAAAAAAACACCTCTCAACTAGAATTTATTGCCTTGATGGCAGCCCTTATGTCTGTAACGGCCTTGGCCATAGATGCGCTATTACCAGCATTAGATATCATAGCATTTGATTTAGGTATTTTGTTGCAAGCAGATAATCAACTACTTGTGACAATGATTTTTATTGGCCTGGGTTTAGGGCCTCTACTCTTTGGTCCACTATCTGACGCGATTGGAAGAAAACCATCTGTTTACATTGGTTTTTTTGTATTTCTAATGGCTAGTGTAGTGTGTATAAAAGCCACTAGTCTAGAGCTAATGATTCTTGGTCGCATCCTGCAAGGTATCGGCTTATCTGCCCCTAGAACTATTTGCATAGCTATTATAAGGGATTTGTACCATGGAGATTATATGGCCCGAATAATGTCATTTGTTACCATCCTATTTCTTTTGATTCCAATTGTTGCTCCGGCCATGGGAAAATTTATTTTAGATAATGGAAACTGGAAAGGTATTTTTTATGTTCAAGGAGTTATAGGAATCTTTGTGACAATTTGGTTTTGGATACGACAAAAAGAAACACTCGTTCAAACCAAAAGAATTCCATTTAAATTTAATAGAATTATCCAAGGAGCAAAACAAACACTCAGCCACACTAGAAGTATCGGCTTTACTCTTATATCTGGCTTAATTGTAGGATCTTTTTTAGTATACCTAAGTGCCTCTCAACACATATTTCAACAACAATATGGATTGAAAGAAGAGTTTCCATATATTTTTGCAGGTATTGCCATTGCCATTGGTATTGCTATTTTATTAAACGGATCTTTTGTAGTAAAATATGGTATGGAAAAACTCGTAACACTTTCTTTACTTGGTTATTTTCTAGTATCTATTTTATATATCATTATCTTTTTTAACACTCCTACTCCTCACATAGTGTATCTTCTAATTTTTTTCGCCTTACAATTCTTTTTTATTGGGTTTCTTTTTGGAAACATTAGAGCTTTGGCCATGGAGCCCGTTGGTCATATAGCAGGTATTGCAGCCGCAATAACCGGTTTTATATCTACCATGATGGCTGTTCCAATTAGTACTCTAATTGGTCGATTTGTAACAGCATCTACACTTCCACTATTTATAGGATTTGCTTGCTGCTCAGGAATTTCATTGCTTATACTTGGATATATTAAACTCCACAGTAAAAGTAAGATAGTGTAATTTTGTTTTGCTATTTCCCTGTTATACCCCCTATTCTATTTAATTTTTCGTTCTGTTGCTATTTTATTTATTTTTGAACAAAATATGTGTGTTATTTTAAATTAAAAACAAGGTGTTTTCCTTGAAACCTTTTAAAATGCGTACAGAATCACATGTCTAAATTACCTTCTCAGTTTACCTTTGTAGATGTTTCAGATTACGGCCGTCCTATTGCAAGAAGCATCGCTAGGTTTTTTGCCAGTACCTTTATTACTCCAGTTCACATAACATGTATGTTTATTGTTGCAGGTATCATTGCTGTTATAGCTATGTATCATGGTTATTTTTTAGTGGCGCTGTTTTTTTTACTACTAAAATCAATCTTGGATGCCGCAGATGGGGAACTAGCAAGACTAAAGAAAACTCCATCTTACACGGGTCGTTTTTTTGATTCTATAGCAGATATTCTATTAAATGCCGCCCTATTTTACACCTTATATCTTATCACTAATACCTCATTGTTAATGGCTAGTTCCGCTTTTGCTTGTTTGCAATTGCAAGGAACGCTTTACAATTATTACTATGTTATTTTAAGAAATAAAGTAGCGGGCGATACCACAAGTAGAATTTTTGAAACCAAAACACCTACTGCTCTGCCAGGTGAGAAACAACCAACTGTTACATTTTTATTTTTTGTATACCGCCTACTTTATGGCGTTTTTGACGCTGTTATATATTTTCTTGATAGAAATGCCCATAAGGGTCGTATACTCCCAAATTGGTTTATGTCTTGTCTTTCTGTGTTTGGATTAGGCTTTCAGCTACTGCTTATTGGTTTATTGTTAGTTTTGGGTCTTAAGAATCTCATTATCCCTATTTTTATAGTACTATGCGTGCCTGTTTTTCTATTTATAGGTATTAGAAAGTTTTACTATAGTACTTGATTTTAATGCATTTAAATACCAAATACATAGCTCACTAAATAGATCTAAGCAGCTACTTTTGTGTTAAAAGGTGAAAAAAAATTGTTTTTGTTATTCTTCTAGTTTATCTTTAAGTAATATAAAAAAACACCAATCTATGCATATCAACTTTGAATACAAAGACGTCTCTGCCAGTAAAAGATTAGAGAAGATGGTCGCCGATAGACTCAATAAACTAGAAGATAAATATGATTTTATAGTAACCTGTGATGTATATCTTAAAAAAGAAAACACAAGTTCGCCCCAAACAGGTTTTATTTGTGAAATTAGAATACACGTTCCAGGAACAAGCCTTTTTGCTGGATCAAACAACGGTTCTTTAGAAGCTTCTATTGCAAAGGCTGCCAGCGATGTAAGGTCTCAATTACACCGCAAAAAAGGAAAAATGCAAATGCATTAATTTTCTCAAGCCTATTGTAACAATAAAACTTTGGTTTACTAATCAAGGTTTTTTTTATGAAATAGATTATCTAT
>CATEMS010000003.1 GCA_949507465.1 Flavobacteriaceae bacterium | reverse complement strand
TTTAATTCTTTCAGCTATCGGCCTTTTGGCTATTGTAGGAGGTTTATTAGGAGCCAATAAAATGGCTAAGTCAAATCCTCAAGGCTGGGGAGCCATGCAGTATCCGCAACTAGTGCTTGGGATGTTGGCTATTTTCACCTATGTAGGAGTAGAGGTTTCTATAGGGAGTAATCTAGGAGAGCTATTAATGACCAAAGCCTTTGGAAGTTTAGGTGAGTCAGAAGTAGCACCATTTATTTCTCTTTATTGGGGCGGATTAATGATAGGAAGATGGGCCGGTGCTATAACAGTATTTAATCCCTCAAAAGGATTAAAAAAAATACTTTATATCATAGTTCCCTATGTTGCATTTGGGGTGATTTTATTAGCAATTTATATAGCAGATTTTGAAGTTGTTCATTTATTTGGGTTTTCTGCATGTGTTGCATTGCAAGTACTTGGCTTTTTTCTAGGAAAAGATACTCCAGCAAGAACACTTAAAATCTTCGGCATATTGGGTATGGCTGCAATGCTAGTGGGGCTATTGAGCAGTGGTACTATTGCAATTTACGCCTTTTTAAGTGGTGGTTTGTTCTGCTCTATTATGTGGCCCTCTATATTTTCTTTAAGCATAAAAGGCCTTGGTAAATACACCTCTCAGGGTTCAGCATTTTTGGTGATGATGATACTAGGTGGAGCTATCATTCCTCCCATACAAGGTAAAATGGCTGATATTATTGGAATACATGAGTCGTACATAATTTGCGTGTTGTGTTTTGCATACCTGGCGTTTTTTGCTCAAAAAGTTGGTAACCTTCATGATCATAAAGTCTAGTTTCTTTTTTTGATTGGGTTGTACATTCCTTGAACATAAATTGTGATGCTTATTCCATCTCAAAAAATGGTACAAAAAAACTCCTTACAGCCGTAAGGAGTTTTTTGTGCGATACACCTTGTAGATTACATCATACCAGGCATTCCACCGCCACCACCCATAGGAGGCATTGCTGGTGTATCTTCTTTAATGTCAACCAAGGCACATTCGGTGGTTAAAATCATACCAGCAACAGAGGCTGCATTTTCTAGTGCAATTCTTGTTACTTTTTTAGGATCTATAATTCCAGCCTTTAGCATGTCAACGTAAGTCTCAGACTTTGCGTCATACCCGTAGTTTTTCTTTCCTTCTAAAACATTATTAATCACAACACTTCCCTCGCCACCAGCATTGAGTACTATGGTGCGAAGGGGAGCTTCTATGGCCTTAGCAACAATTTGTATTCCTGTTGTTTGGTCTAGGTTTGTGGTTGTGATCTTGCCAAGTGTGTTTTGTGCACGAATAAGGGCTACTCCACCACCTGCAACAATACCTTCCTCTACGGCAGCCCGTGTAGCATGCAATGCATCATCTACACGGTCTTTCTTTTCTTTCATTTCTACCTCACTGGCAGCTCCTACATACAGTACTGCTACACCACCAGCTAATTTAGCCAAGCGTTCTTGAAGCTTTTCTTTATCATAATCACTGGTCGTAGTCTCTATTTGAGATTTTATCTGTCCTACACGCGTTTTGATATCTGATTTCTTTCCAGCACCATTCACTAGGGTTGTATTGTCTTTGTCTATTGTTACTGTCTCAGCAGTTCCTAACATATCAACAGTAGTATTCTCTAGGGTAAAACCACGTTCTTCACTTATAACGGTTGCTCCAGTTAAAATAGC
>CATEMS010000002.1 GCA_949507465.1 Flavobacteriaceae bacterium | reverse complement strand
TTGTAACGGTGATGGGTCATGTTGATCATGGTAAAACATCGTTGCTTGATTACATCCGTGAAGAGAATGTAATTGCAGGGGGGTCTGGAGGAATCACCCAGCACATTGGTGCCTATGGTGTTGAATTGCAAGATGGTCAAAAAATTGCATTTTTAGACACTCCTGGCCACGAGGCCTTTACTGCCATGCGTGCAAGGGGTACTCAAGTAACTGATTTAGCGATTATTGTAGTGGCAGCAGATGATGCTATTATGCCACAAACAAAGGAGGCAATTAGTCATGCACAAGCGGCAGGAGTTCCGATTGTTTTTGCTATTAATAAAATAGATAAGCCAGACGCTAACCCAGAAAAAATCAAGGAACAACTAGCACAGATGAATCTTCTTGTAGAAGATTGGGGTGGTAAGATACAATCTCACGATATCTCAGCAAAAACGGGAGCTGGTATACCAGAATTACTTGAAAAAGTTCTTTTAGAGGCCGAACTCCTAGAGCTTAAAGCCAATCCAGACAAAGCAGCAAACGGAACCATAGTAGAGGCCTTCCTGGATAAAGGACGAGGATATGTTTCTACAATTTTAGTGCAGGGAGGAACCCTTAAAATTGGAGATTATGTGCTAGCGGGTCAACACAGTGGTAAGGTAAAAGCCATGCATGACGAGAGAGGTAAGAAAGTACATAAAGCAGGACCTTCTACACCCGTTTCTATTCTAGGTTTAACAGGAGCACCTCAAGCTGGTGACAAGTTTAATGTGTTTCAAGACGAGCGCGAAGCAAAAGATATTGCAAGTCGTCGTACGCAATTACAGCGAGAGCGATCTGTTAGAACTCAACGCCATATCACTTTAGATGAAATTGGACGCCGTATCGCTCTTGGAGACTTTAAAGAACTCAATATCATCTTAAAAGGGGATGTTGATGGCTCTGTAGAGGCATTAACAGATAGTTTACAAAAGCTATATACAGAAGAGATACAAGTAAATATCATACACAAAGCAGTGGGTCCAATAACAGAGAGTGATGTGTTATTAGCATCTGCCTCAGATGCTATTATTATTGGGTTTAACGTAAGGCCAATGGGTAACGCAAGGCAAATTGCAGATAAAGAAGAAATAGATATCCGTACTTATAGCATTATCTATGCAGCAATTAATGATCTTAAAGACGCTATGGAAGGCATGTTGTCACCAGAGATGAAAGAGGAGATCACAGGAACTGCAGAAATACGCGAAACCTTTAAGATTTCTAAAGTAGGTACTATTGCAGGTTGTATGGTAATTACAGGAAAGATTATTCGCAACGCAGGAATCCGCTTGATTCGTGAGGGTGTAGTAATTTACACTGGCGAATTAGAGAGTTTAAAGCGATTTAAAGACGATGCTAAAGAAGTTGCAAAAGGATATGATTGTGGTATGCAAATAAAGAACTACAATGACATCAAACAAGGTGATGTTATAGAAAGTTTCCATGAGGTAGCCGTAAAAAAGAAATTAAAATAATCGCATTTACCTAACAGCATCTGATTAAAAAAAAGCGCTAGTTTCAAGCTTGAAACTAGCGCTTTTTTTGTGTTGAGTGTTACTTTTTTTTGAGCACAAAAGCTCCAGAGAAACCTCTCTTTATCTCAATTAATACCCTGTCTGCCTGAATTCTTGTAGCAAAATTGCCTACCCACACTTTATAATTTGGTGTTTCATATTCTATTGATGCAGGCCAATTTCCGTAGGCGTTTTTATATTTTTTTAAGGTGGCATTTGCCATTTCACTGTTTCCATAAAATAATTGAATAGTGAAGCCTTCATCCATTTTATTTTCGCTTTCTAAATTCTTTTTTATGAGAAGCAAATCATTTATTTGCGTATCTGCATTTATGGTTACAACACCAGGTTGTGCTAATGAGGTTTGTGTTAAAAAAACAAGTAAAATGCTGAGAGTAAATAGGTTAAATGTGCCGCGTTTTTTCATAGAATATGCTTGGTATTACAAATGTACAAGAGTTTTTTTTGTTGAGGTCTAAATTTACTATTTAGAACAATTATAAATTAAGATGATACAAAATAATTAGATTTTAAATATGGTCTTTATGTAGTATTTTTGCACTGTTATTTATGGCGGTGTAATGGGCTTAAAATTCAAGTTAAATTACCAACCAATTACGTGCCAAACTATTGACGAAAATTAACATTAGTATGCAAAAGGTGAATTTAAGAAGACTTTCCTCAATTTTGTCAGTAGTAACCTTAGCCCTCGCGTTATTGTTATCTACAAATCTATTAGCTCAAGCTACTCCCACAGACGATACTGCTGCAGTTTCCGCCAATGGTGGTGATGCTGCCTTGGGCGAAAAATTATTTAAAGCAAATTGTGCAGCTTGTCACAAACTTTACAAAAAGGCAACGGGTCCTGCATTGTATGGTGTTGGAGATAAGTATGAGAAAGAGTGGTTGTACAGTTGGATCAAAAACAGTGGAGCACTAATTGCCTCTGGTGATGCTCGTGCCAATGCTATTTTTGAAGAGTACAATAAATCTGTGATGAATGTTTTTCCGGGTTTAAGCAACACAGATATTGACAACATCATAGCTTACACCTACACAGAGAAAAAAGTTCCAGTTGCTCCAGTAGCTGCTCCCGGTGCTGCAGTTGCAGGATCTGGCAGTGGCGTTTCAAACAATATCATACTTGGAATTCTTACCCTAGTATTTTTATTGTTGGTCACCATTTTGTACTTAGTAACAAAAACCCTAAACAAATTTGCTGTTGCCAATGGTGTTGCTCTCCCAGTTAAAGAGCACAGAAAACCTATCTGGAAAGCATTTATTGAAAATCAGTTTTTACTCTTAGTTTCTGCAGTTATTCTTCTGTTAGGTTCTGCCTATTTTATATACGGTGGCCTTATGAGTATTGGCATAGATCAAGGATATGCTCCAGTTCAGCCAATACATTACTCTCACAGAATTCATGCAGGTTCCAATGAGATAGATTGTAATTACTGTCACTCATCTGCAAGAAAAAGTAAACACTCTGGTATCCCTTCATTGAATGTTTGTATGAATTGTCATAAGAGCATTGGTGAGGTTGCAGAAAGTGTACAAGCAGAAGGCCTTGCCGAGTATGGAGTAGATTACAACAAAGAAATTCAAAAACTATACAAAGCAGTGGGTTGGGACGAAGACAGCCAAAAATATACAGGTCAGACAGAGCCAGTAAAATGGGTTCGAATTCACAACCTTCCAGATTTTGCATATTTCAATCACTCACAACACGTTACTGTTGCTGGGGTAGATTGTCAGAAATGTCATGGTCCGGTTGAGGAGATGGAGATCATGTATCAATACTCACCCTTAACTATGGGCTGGTGTATTGATTGTCACCGTGAAACCAATGTCAAGATTCAAGACAATGATTACTACAGCAAAATTCATGAAGAATTATCCAAGAAATATGGAGTAGAGCAGTTAACAGCTGCACAAATGGGTGGGCTAGAATGTGGTAAATGTCACTACTAACTCACTACTAATAAATTAAAAATTTTAAAAGCGAAAAACAACTCAAAGTCTAAGTTTAGCATTCCAGATCAAGAAACGTAGTTCGCACATCGAAATTATATAATATGGCATCAAACAAGAAATACTGGAAAAGTGTTGAGGAGCTAGATAAAAACAGCACTATTGTAGAGGCGTTGCAGCAAAATGAATTTGTTACTGACATACCAACAGATGAGTTTTTGGGTGATAAAGAAGCTTTAGAGACTTCATCAACCACGCGTCGTGATTTCTTAAAGTACGTTGGTTTTACCACCGCTGCAGCATCACTAGCTGCCTGTGAAGGACCCGTTATCAAATCTATCCCTTATGTGGTAGCACCAGATGAAATTGTTCCCGGTGTAGCAAATTATTATGCAAGTACCATTGCCGATGGTTTTGATTTTGCAAATGTACTTGTCAAAACTCGAGAGGGTCGCCCAATTAAAATAGAGCGAAATGAATTACCCAATCACAGTGGTAGTGTAAATGCAAGAGTACATGCTTCTGTATTGTCATTGTATGATACCAAAAGGCTAAAAGCACCACAGCTAGCTGGTAAGGATGTTACTTGGACAGATTTTGATGTAGCTGTTGCAGGAAAACTAAACCAGATGCAAGGCAAAGATGTTGTTTTGTTGACTCAAACATTTGCCAGCCCATCAACCTCAAAACTAATCAAAGAATTTACCCGTAAGTTTCCAAATGTACGTCATGTTGTGTATGACACGGTCTCTTGCTCTGAAGCCTTAGATGCTTTTCAATTGGTGTATGGCTCAAGAGCAATGGCAGATTATGACTTTAGCAAGGCAGAGGTGATTGTGTCTGTAGGTGCAGATTTCTTAGGAGATTGGCAAGCAGGAGGCTATGATGCTAGTTACACAAAAGGACATGTGCCTACAAATGGTAAGATGTCTCGTCATATTCAGTTTGAAGCAAACATGACATTAACGGGTGCAAATGCAGATACTCGTGTACCTGCAACTCCATCTCAACAATTACAAATTTTAAAAGCCTTAACCGGTGGTTCTACCTCTGGTTTACCAAAGAGTATTACAAGGGCAATTGCAAGTGCAAAAGCCGATTTGGCAGCCGCAGGGAACAAAGGGGTTATTGTCACAGGCTTACCAAGTGTAGCAGCTCAAAAAATGGCTCTTGAGGCAAATGCAAATAGCATTGTTATGGATGCTGTTTCTCCAAAAATGACAAGGCAAGGTAGCGCCTCTGAAGTTGCTACTGTTGTGCAGGGAGTTATAAACGGTACGGTAAAAGGATTAATTACTGTTGGGGTAGATCCTGTATACTCATTGCCAAACAATAAGCAATTTGCTGCAGCTTATCAAAAATTAGAAATGTCACTGGCTTTTTCTATCAAGAAAGACGCTACGGCATCTCTAGCACAGATGGTTGCTGCAACCCCTCATTATTTGGAATCTTGGGGTGATGCCCAAATTAAAAAAGGTTCTTTTAGTCTAATGCAACCTTCCATTCGTCCATTATTTAACACAAGACAGTTTCAAGACTGTTTGTTGGTATGGACAGGTAATAATACCCCATATAATGATTACATCAAAGACACTTGGTCTGGAGTTTTGGCAGGACGCTCGTGGAACAAAGCACTAGAGGCTGGCGTTGTGAGCGCTTCTGTAAATGTAACAAATGAAGGGCTTTCTACACAGATCAGCGCTGTTGACGCCAAGGAGTCAA
>CATEMS010000001.1 GCA_949507465.1 Flavobacteriaceae bacterium | reverse complement strand
TTGCAGGACATAATTACAAACTAGATTTACCTTATTTTGTATTGGCAACTCAAAACCCCATAGAACAGGAAGGAACCTATCCCTTGCCAGAGGCTCAGTTAGATCGTTTTATGTTTGCCATTAACCTAGATTACCCAAGTTTTGAGGAAGAGGTTGAGGTGGTAAAGGCAACTACTTCTGGAACTCCGCAAAAAGTAAACCCACTGTTTACAGCTCAAGAAATTATAGATTTTCAGGAGCTTATTCGCCGCATACCTGTGGCAGATAATGTTGTGAAATATGCAGTTACACTAGTGGGTAAAACTAGGCCAAAAAGCCAAAGTGCCACAGATCTGGTTCAAAAATACATTGATTGGGGTGCGGGTCCAAGAGCCTCACAGAATCTTATTTTGGCTGCAAAAACACATGCTGCATTGCAGGGTAATTTTTCTCCAGATATTGCAGATGTACAAAAAGTTGCCATTGGTATATTGCGTCATCGGATGATTAAAAACTACAAAGCTGAAGCCGAAGGACTTTCAATTGAAGATATAATTACAAGTTTGTTATAACCATTCTATCTTTTTGACTCAAAAGCACAATACAGCCTAATTTATCGTGCTTAATATATTTTTAAATCGATAATTTTCATACCCTGAAATTATCGATTTCGTTTTTTTTGAAGGATATGGTTGCTGTTTTTTGAATTTTATGCAATTTAAAATCAATTTTGTTATGTAATTTTAAATAATTCATATTTTTTGTATCTTCGCAGTACCCATAAATAAAGGGATTACCAGTACTTATTGTATACCTAATTTAAAACTAGATAGTATGGCGTTTGATATAGAAATGATTAAAAAAGTATACGGGCAAATGGCCAAGCGAATTGATGCTGCCCGAAGGGTTGTTGGAAAACCGTTAACACTCTCAGAAAAAATATTATACAACCACTTATGGGATGGTGTTGCCACTTCTGCTTTTACAAGAGGTAAAGACTATGTAGATTTTGCTCCAGACCGTATTGCTTGTCAAGACGCCACTGCACAAATGGCATTATTGCAGTTTATGCAAGCAGGAAAACCCAAAGTAGCGGTACCTACAACTGTACACTGTGATCACTTAATACAAGCAAAACAAGGAGCCAAAAAAGATTTAAAACGTGCCAATCAGGTAAGTAATGAAGTGTTTGATTTTCTAGGATCTGTGTCTAATAAATATGGAATTGGTTTTTGGGCACCAGGAGCAGGGATCATACATCAAGTTGTGTTAGAGAATTATGCCTTCCCTGGAGGGATGATGATTGGTACAGATAGCCATACGGTTAACGCTGGAGGATTGGGTATGGTTGCCATTGGAGTTGGAGGAGCAGATGCTGTAGATGTAATGGCAGGTATGGCCTGGGAGCTTAAGTTTCCGAAGCTTATTGGCGTACGTTTAACAGGAACATTATCTGGCTGGACAGCCCCTAAAGATGTTATTTTAAAGGTTGCTGAAATTTTAACTGCCAAAGGGGGTACGGGAGCCATTGTAGAATATTTTGGTCCCGGAGCCACGGCGATGTCTTGTACTGGAAAAGGAACTATTTGTAACATGGGCGCAGAGATTGGTGCCACTACCTCTACCTTTGGGTATGACGCTTCTATGGAGCGTTACTTGCGTGCTACAGACCGCGCAGATGTTGCAGATGCAGCCAATAAAGTAAAAGAACACTTAACTGCAGATCCGCAGGTGTATGCAAACCCTGAGCAGTATTTTGACCAAGTAATAGAAATCAACCTCTCTGAGCTAGGCCCTTTATTAAATGGTCCTTTTACTCCAGATTTATCTACCACAGTAGGGGCAGAAATGACAGCAAAAGCCACCAAAAACGATTGGCCCCTTGATGTGGAGTGGAGTTTGATAGGGTCTTGTACCAATTCTTCTTATGAGGATTTATCTAGAGCCTCTTCTGTAGCCCAACAAGGGCTTGATATGGGACTTTCTATAAAGGCAGATTTGGGTATCAATCCTGGTTCTGAGCTGGTACGTTATACCACTGAGCGTGATGGTATTTTAGAAACTTTTGAGAATTTGGGAGCAAAAATATTTACCAATGCTTGTGGGCCTTGTATTGGGCAATGGGCACGTTATGATGATCCAAAAAACGCACCAAAAAATAGTATTGTACACTCTTTTAACCGCAACTTTGCGAAGCGTGCAGATGGGAATCCTAATACGCATGCTTTTGTGGCATCACCAGAGCTTACAGCTGCCATTGCTTTTGCGGGACGTTTAGATTTTAACCCTTTGACTGAT